>JANPGT010000778.1:0-14710 GCA_031424135.1 Chitinophagaceae bacterium | reverse complement strand
TCATGTTCATCGTGATGATCACCTTCCATTGCCTGCCCTATAAACACTGCGGTAAGCATGGTAAAAATGAAAGCCTGTAAAAATGCTACCAGCACTTCAATGAAATAGATGAATATGGTAAAAGCCAGCGAGAAAGGCGCTGTGCCCCAGCCTGCTGCTGCACTCATGTTTCCAAAGATAAATATCAGTGAAATTAAACAGATAATAATGATGTGTCCCGCCACCATATTGGCAAAAAGACGGATGATAAGTGCGAACGGCTTGATGAAAACGCTGATGAATTCTACCGGCACCAGGATAAACTTAACCCCCAGCGGTACGCCCGGCGGATTGAAGATATGCGCCCAGTAATGCCCGTTGGTGCTGAACATAATGACCACAAAGGAAATAATGCCCAGTACTGCTGTAAAAGCAATATTACCGGTAACGTTGGCAGAGCCGGGTATTAAACCGAAAATATTATTGATAAGGATGAAAAAGAAAATCGTGAGCAGGAAGGGCAGGAATTTTTTATACTTTTTGCCCAGATTGGGTTTGGCCACCTCGTCGCGCACAAAAATAATTACCGGCTCCAGCAGGCCCTGGGCGCCTTTGGGGGCCGTGTTAACGCCCTGGCCAGATTTGTATTTTTTAGCGATGCTCAGCATGATCCAGGTAAACAATACCAGGGCCAGTATCATCTGCACTACATTACGGGTGAGGGAGATATCGTAAATTTTTACAGATTCGTCAATGGCGCCGGTTTCTGTTACCGCCAATATATCCTGTGCGTTGTATTTGGCGGGGTCCAGGTGCAATTCTTCAATCTTCTCTTCCGTGAGCATCATGTAGTTACGGTAATTATGCTCTCCGTGATGGAAATTGGAAGACATAAAAGCTTCCATGCCACGCTGTTTTGAGTAGAGAATTACGGGCAGGGGCAGTGAAATGGGATGTTTTTCGCCGTTATCATTTACCAGGTCCAGCAGGTGAAAATCGTGGTTGTTCAAAACGTGTCCAAAAATTACTTCCTTGGCATTAAAGCCCTTTTTTTCTTCTTTGTGCGCTGGTTCATGCTCACCGTGTTCCTGTGCAAAACTTGCACCCGAAATAAGCAGGCAAATAAAGCTGAAAACCGCTGCCAATAAGGATTTGAGGCTTTTTGAAAACATACTGGTTGCTAAATTTGGCGCAAAGATAAGGAGGTGGGGTTTAAAAAACGAAAAGGATCGGAAAAAACATACCCTGAATTTTGCCAGGGCAACGGCCGGCCTTTTTTGGCCGTATAGAGGGGCAGACAACCCTCTTTACTATGACAAGAAAACTACTTTTAGTCCTCTTTTTAGTCCTGTCTGCGGCAGGCTGCTCCAAAAGCAACGACAATTCCAGCAGCATGGGCGCCATCACAGCCGCACAGGTGCCTGCTGCGGTGATGAATGCCTATACTACCCGGTACCCGGCAGCCAACGGCCAGATTGAGTGGGAAAGAGAGGACGCCAATACCTATAAAGTAAAGTTTTTCCTGGGTGCACTGCGTTGGCAGGCCATTTTTGCCGCCGATGGAAGCTTTTTGTCTGAAAAGAAGATTTAATACGGTAGACGTGAATCGTGAGACGGAAGGCAGAACGCTGTTCAGCAAACAAAGGGCATGATTCCGGCAGGTTGTTTTTTGATGCATGATTTTGGTGGTCGGCATTTAGTCATTGGGCGACGGACGTTGCGACGCTCCATTCATCTTCTTATCAATGGGCGGCGCCCATTCTACCCCAGCCATCTTCCCTGTTATTCAACCCTTTTGGGGTTGCCTTTAACACCGACTATTTTCCCTGGGTTGGTACCCAGGGCTATTCATATGACGCCCTTTCAGGGCTGCAAGAATTGCAGAAAATAACAGGCGGCTCATCCCTTGCAGTTCCAAAATTGTTACGCCCCACGCCTTCTGTTGTTCCGGTATTTTTTTGATTTTTCTCCCGCTCTATTCCATCCAGCTGACCTTTTGGGCGGTTGACAATTTTTTTGTTCTGGATAGAATAATGGTGTGCAGGGAGCAGATTACGATTTTTTTTACAATCCGGAAGCATTTTGTACGGCTATTTACAGCGCCGCAGCCGGCTTTTTTTCGAACTGCATTTCGTAAAGGCGGGCATAGAAGCTGTTGTTTTTCAGCAGTTCATCGTGCGTGCCCATTTCTTTTATCTCGCCTTTATCCAGCACAATAATCTTACTGGCTTTTCGGATGGTAGAGAGCCTGTGCGCAATTACAATAGCGGTTCTGCCAGCAATCAGTTTATCAATTGCCTGCTGAATCAACTGTTCGCTGGCGGTGTCTACAGAAGAAGTGGCTTCATCCAGCACCAATATAGAGGGATTGTACAGCAGTGCCCTGATGAAAGACAACAGCTGGCGCTGGCCCAGCGAAAGCGTAGCCCCTCTTTCCATTACATTGTAATCATAACCTCCTGGCAGTTCCATAATAAAATCGTGCATACCGATCAGCCGGGCGGCTTGCTCCACTTTTTCCCGGGTGATAGCTGTGTTGCGCAGCGTAATATTGTCCAGCACAGAACCGGAGAAAAGGAATACATCCTGCAGTACGATGCCTATCCTGCTTCTGAGTGTATCAAGATGATACTGTTCTATATTGGTATCATCAATTTTTATAACCCCTTTCTGAATGTGGTAGAGCCGGTTCAATAAACTGATGATGGAAGTCTTTCCGCTACCGGTATGCCCCACAATGGCCAGGGTTTCGCCAGGCTGTATGGTAAAAGAAATGTTTTTCAATACATACCGGTCTTCTGTATACGCAAACCAAACTTTATCAAACTCAATCTTACCTTTTACCGTGGCAGGTGCATGATCACCTTTCCTGGAATCAGGAATAAAGTCATCATTGTCCAGCACTTTAAAAACCCTTTCTCCTGCAATCATACCCATCTGCAGTACATTGAATTTATCTGCAATTACGCGCAGCGGTCTGAACAGTAAATTAAGGAACAGAAAGAAGGCAATCATTTTACCCGCCATCTGGTTGGCTGCTACCGGATCAGCAAACTGCAGCAAATGGGCTTCTCTTGCCGCCCACCAGATAAGCAGGCTGGTAGATACCGCCAGTACAATCTCTACTACGGGGAAAAAAACCGAATAGGCAAAAATGGCTTTTATATTAGCGTTGCGGTGATCTCTATTGATTTTGGTAAACTTGGCCGCTTCCCGTTCTTCTGCGGCAAAGGCCTGCAGTACATGCATACCCGTTATATGCTCCTGTACAAACGCATTCAGCGCTGCTACCGCATTGCGCACCCGTATAAATGATTTGTTAACAGCTTCTTTGAAAAACCAGGTGGCAACAATCAGCACCGGGAAGGGCGCCAGGCACACCAGCGACAGCTTCCAGTCTACTACAAACATTACTACCAGTACAGAAATAATAGAGAGCAGGTCTGCAATAATGGGTATCAGCCCGTCTGAAAAAATATCGTTGATAGACTCAATATCATTGATGGTGCGGGTAGTAAGGGTGCCAATGGGCGTTTTATCGAACTGGGAAAGGTTCAGGCCCAGTATTTTATTGTACACCTTCACCCGCATATCCTTCACCACGTTCTGCCCCAGCCAGGAAGTAATATAAGAGAAGTAAAACCGCACAATGCTTTCCAGCAGCAGCAATACAATCTGCACAATGGTAACCGTAACCACCAGATCCACAAAATGATTGCGCTGATCTGCCGGCACCGCCGCCCCTCCCTTTACATAATTATTGATGGTTAACTGCACCAGCCAGGGCCGCACAGGCGCCAGCACTGCCAGCGCAACAGCCAGTGAAAGCGATGTATAGAACTTCCGTTTGTAAGGTGCGGCAAAACGGAAAACTCTTTTTAGTAAAGCAAAATCAAAAATTTTCTTCCTGGGCTGCTGGTCTGCCATAAGCTGCAAAGATAGGCTAAGAGATGAAAGGAGAAAAAGGGTGAGAGAACAAGGAGAAAAAGAGAAATCAGCGTAACTTGCACATGTAAATCATACGACTCACGACTCACGACTCACGACTCACGACTCACGACTCACCACTCACCACATCCCTAATTGCTTTCACTGCTCATAGCCTTGCGGTAAGCCTTAATAAATATGGCACCGAGGTTTTTATACGGTGGGATATAATCGTCGAATTTTTCTTTAGCAGCACCGCTGAACTGTTTGCCAAGATCCTTCCACATGGGCAGCCACTCAATATTTTTACCCGCCAGCAATATATCATTCATTGATTTCAGTATGGGCTCATTGACCGTCTTTGTACCTACCTGTTTGGAGGAGATGATATGCGCATCGCTGCTGATGGTAAGCACTTCATTTAAATTATTATAACCACCGCAGGAGCCCAATACTACGATGCGCGCAGAAGGCTTTATCTGCTCCAGCGAATATTTTACGTGGTAACTATGACCGCGGTGAATATAAATGGTGGGCTTTAGCCGCTGTGCTTCCAGGTATGCATTTAATTTTTGCTGGGCCTTGGCATCGGGATCATCGGGGCCATACAGGGGCCTGTTGGCAAATATCCAAACTGGTTTACCCTTCACAGATTTAATAGTAAGCCAATTTTCGTTTTCGACCATTTTCCATTCAGGCTTACCGGCAAACAGCGCTTTAAAATTAACGTAGGAATTCTGTCCGTCCTTGTCTTCATCGCCATAAAAAAATACCTGCTGCACTACCCTTCCGCTATCGGCTGCCAGGCCTTTATAATCTACCGTATAAATAGGGGCAATACCCAGTTGCTGGGACAGATCAATTTTTTTAGTAGTATCCGCCGACTCAAACAGGGTCTTTTCCAGCCTGTACACCACCATCCCGTTTTTATCATTATTTCTTACACAGCGTTCGTAATTCCAGTTGGCTTCCTCCAGCATAAAATCTGCCAGTACAGTATTTTTTTCAACAATACTGCTGTACGCATCAGCCACATCCACGGCATCTTCTACCGTGTTGGTGGTAGTAGTCTTTTCCAGGCCAATAATAAATGCTTTCATCAAAGAAACCGCATTGTCGGCCGGCATTGATTTAAGCAGGGTATCCAGGGTATTATAAGCCGCCGACATCTTTATAAACTTGCGGAAATAATCGGCTTTTACACTCAGTATAAGACTATCGCCCCTGGGATTCTTCATTTTTTCAAAAATGCGTTTGTACACGCCCAGGTAGCTGGAAGTATATATAACATCTTCGCTTACAACACACAGGTAGTAAAGTTCCTGCGGCGTTAACGGCTCCAGGCATTTAAAACGCACCGGGTCAGGTTGATCATGCAGGCCGTTGATTTCATTTACAAAAACATCAATGGCTTTTTTAGACATCATCCTGGTAAGTGACTGCATTTCCATGGGGGTATCCCTGGTGGGTGCCATCATTCTGCCTGCAAAATCAATTCTTGTTTTCACCAGCAAGCGGTAATAAGCCAGGTTATCGTCTTTTACCCTGTCAATTTCTTCAAAACTGATTTTATCGCTCAGCAATAAGTCTATAAAAGGAAAATACAACTGCCCGCTCTTGCTGACCGCCATACTGGCAATGGTATGTACAAAAGGATCGCGCATGGCGCGGATGCGTGAGCCCAGGCGGTCGCCAACGGTGGCATAATTATAGAAACGCTTTACATCATTGTGTGCGGCTATCCTGATTAAACTGTCTGCTCCTGGTATGTCCGCATTGCGTTGCAATACTGTCAATATTTCATCAGGATGCATTTGCAGGTATTTTCCCAGTAAAATTGGACCGGCAGGTTTTACGCCGGGGTTCTCCGGAAATTTAAAACAATCTACCAGTATTTTGCCCACGGCATAGCTGTTGGCAATAACCAAAGGTGCAATACTTTCATTTTTAATATCCAGCGCCATGGCCTTTTCATAAGCATTCACCAAATCCGGCGCCATGGTTACCGGGAAATCTCTCTTTGCCGCATTATTACGGTATCCGCTCAGCAGTGTTTCAAGTCCCAGTATATATTTTACTTTGGAAGGATGCGGCAAAACAGAGTCCAGCTCAATTTTCTGCTGCATCTCGTCCACACGGTCCAGTATAGCATATTCCAACTGGCCGTTAATAGTAGGGTCTTTTGAAATGGTAATGGAATTGTCTTTTTTTCCATCCATATCTTTTATGCGTTGCTGCTGGGCATCCACCTTGTCGTGAAAGATAATCCGGCCCTTGTCTGGAACAAAACGGAAAGCAGGCGGCTGGGCCTGGGCAAAAACAACACAGCAAAGGAGCAAAAAAACCGGAAGTAACAATTTTTTCATAAAGACTATTATCGCAAGTAAGGGTCAAAAATACTACCAATATGCTGCACAAAACGGGAAAATTGTGATTGTATTGGGCATAAGCCAACAAAAACATGAAAATGATCTTATTTTGTATCATGTGGTCAATTTATCACCTTATTAAACTGCTGGCCCGCTTTTAATATGTATAAGGCGAACCGGTGTACACAGCACCTTATTTTACAACAAAACCAGCTGCTGAATGAAATGGATAACAAGAGAGAAACCAAAAATTGATCGCCTTGCATGTCCCTGGCTGATTAAACGGTTTATTGACCCGGCAGCTGAAATTATTTATGTGCCCTATGAGCAGGTAATAACCCAGGCCGCAGTGCTGAATGCCACTCCGTTTGATATACCCGGGGTGGAATACACGCACTATGATAATTTTTGCACCTTTGATTATTTAATTAAAAAACATGAGATCAAAGACAATGCCGTGCAAAAGATGGCCATCATAATAAGGGGGGCAGATACTGATCACCACGAGCTGGCCGTGCAGTCGCCTGGTCTTTGGGCAATTGCTGCCGGCATGGCGCATAATTTTCCGAACGACCTGGAATTATTGGAAAAAGGCATGCTGATTTACGATGCGCTGTACAGCTGGGCCAAACACCTGCAGAAAGAAAAACATACCCGCCAACCCTTCGAAAATTTATTATTGGACGTTTTTAACGGCTGGTTAAAAAGCAAGCCCGGTGCTAAAAAGAAGATACCTGCCTGGGCGCAGGAACTGAAGGAAACCATACAGGATCATATAGACACCAGCATCAGCCTTAAAGAAATTTCCAAGGGACTGGACATCAACCCATCTTATTTATCAAGGGAATTTTCTAAATATTTTGAAGACCTTTCCTTTGGCGAATACATCCGCAAACAGCGGATTGAAAAAGCAATTGAACTGATGCGCAGTTCGCCCCGTTCGCTTACAGAAATAGCTTACCTCACCGGCTTTTCTGATCAGAGCCATTTTACCCGCATTTTTAAGAAACATACCGGACAAAGCCCCTCTGCCTATAAGAAAACATTGAAATAAAAGTAATTTCTGTGCAAATGGTTAATTCTGTTCTATTTCAATGCTCCCCGGAGCAATAGTATTGCAGTTTAAAGAAATTGTTGCCCGCTATGCTGATTGAACGAACTTCTACATATCGCCTCCGGCAGCTTATTTATTATTTTCTGAAACTGGGCACCATTGGTTTCGGTGGCCCGGTAGCACTGGTAGGGTATATGCACCGCGACCTTGTGGAAGACCGGCAATGGATAACCGAAGAAGAGTATAAAGAAGGACTGGCGCTTGCGCAATTGGCCCCTGGCCCGCTGGCCGCACAATTGGGCATTTACCTGGGTTTTGTTCATTACAGGTTACCGGGTGCAACGCTTTGCGGCCTGGCCTTTGTGCTGCCATCATTTATAATGGTTGTATTACTTGGTATGGTGTACAAACTGTATGGCGGCTTATTATGGATGCAGGCCGTTTTTTATGGCGTGGGTGCGGCAGTAACCGGCATCATCATTATAAGTGCGTACAAGCTTACGGTTAAATCAGTAGGCAAATTAAACTGGCCTGCCATCAGGATGAATTGGCTGTTATGGCTATTGTATGCCGGGGCGGTTATTATTACCGTGATTACCAAATCTGAACCGGTGCTGCTGTTTGTAGCTGCCGGCCTGCTGTACATGATGGTGAAAGCGCCCCCTGCATGGGCAAGAAAACAACCGCGGGCGCATTTACTGCTGCTGGGCATTGGGTTTGGACAGTTTGAATGGAATACCCTTTCGGAAATAGCCTGGTTCTTTACCAAAGCCGGTGCTTTTGTGTTTGGAAGCGGGCTGGCCATTGTACCTTTTCTGCATGCAGGTACCGTTACAGAACAGCACTGGCTAACCGAAAACCAATTTATAGACGCAGTGGCGGTGGCAATGATAACACCCGGACCGGTAGTAATCACCGTTGGCTTTATTGGCTACCTGGTAAATGGCTTTGCAGGTGCGGTGGTGGCTGCAAGGGCTACCTTCCTGCCCTTCTTCCTTTTTACGGTACTGCTGGCACCTTCTTTTAAAAAGATTGCAAAGAACAACGCAGTAAAAGCCTTTGTAGAAGGCATTACGGCGGCAGTGATGGGCGCACTGGCTGGCGCTGTAATGGTGATTGCTGCAAGATCCATCACTGATATAACCACCGCCCTGATAGCCCTTGCGGCTGTACTGGCATTGTTGTACATAAAAAAAATACCAGAGCCTTATATTATACTGGCAGGTGCCATTGCCGGTTTGATTATAAAAAACTGACACTTTTTTTTCTGATAACATCTCGAACGGGATTATCCATGTAATTTTCACTATTAATATTTTATTATGAACCGCAAACAATTTATCTCCGCCTCCGCTATCCTGTCGGCTACCTCAATTTTACCGGCTGCTTCCGCCGCCGCACAACATTATGAAAGCAATGGCTTCGATAAATTAACCGACGCCAACGGCAATTTCAATCACCTGCCGTTGCCCTATAATAAAAACTTCCTGGAACCCTATATGGATGAAGAAACGGTGTACCTGCACCATACCTTTCATCACGGCGGTGCGGTAAAAGCCGCCAACAACGATTTACAGAAAATCAGGAAAGCCATGGATGAAAACAACCTGGAAACAACAGATTACTGGACGAAAAAATTATCCTACCATTTCTCTTCGCATGTACTCCACACCATCTTCTGGACCAATCTTACCAATAAAAAAACAGACCCCGGTGGCGATCTTTTAAAACGCATTGAAAAAGATTTTGGCAGCTATGATAAACTGAAGGTCTACCTGGCAAAAACCTCGAAAGATGTGGATGGCAATGGCTGGGGTATACTGGGCTATCAGCCCTATTCAGACAAACTAACCATACTGCAATGCGAAAACCATGAAAAACTGACGCAATGGGGTGTAGTACCCTTACTGGTGGTAGATGTATGGGAACATGCATACTACCTGAAGTATAAAAACAAAAGGGCCGATTTTGTAGACACTATGTTTCAGATCATCAATTGGGACAATGTAGCAGACAGGCTGAATACGGCTACGAAGCTGGGATAAGCAAATTCTGGCATTTTCGCAGGACCCGCTTTTTAACGGTTCAACTTTACCCCCGACCGGCATTCCCTGCACGCCAACTGCAGCTGTTACGGCCTCAAAAGCAGGCCGGACTGCGTCTTTGCAGTATTAAGAAATTGTAAACTTACCATTATCATTTTACGATAATGGGCAATTAAAGTAGGTTTGCGGAAATTAAACGGTGCTCATGGAAAGTAAGGGTAAAAAGATTTTGATTGCAGATGATGAACCGGACATACTTGAAATTGTACATTATAACCTGAAGCAGGAAGGTTACGAGGTGTATACCGCCAAAGATGGCGACGATGCACTGGCAAAAGCCAAACAATTAAAGCCGGACCTTATTATCCTTGATATCATGATGCCCAAAAAAAGCGGCGTGGAAGTATGCTCCATCCTTCGTACCCAGCCGGCTTTTAAAGAGACCCTTATCATTTTTCTAACCGCCCTCAGCGACGAATCTTCACAAATAAAAGGTCTGGATACCGGCGCAGACGATTATGTAAACAAGCCCATCAGCACCAAGGTGCTGGTAAGCCGGGTGAACGCCTTATTCCGCCGCATTTCAAAACCAGAAAGCGACAATAACGGCACCAGCCTCCAGTTTGATAACCTGCTGATAGACCCCCAGCAGTACGTAGTGAAAGTAAACAACGAAGAAATTACCCTGGCAAAAAAAGAATTTGAATTGCTCTACCTGCTGGCCGCCCGGCCCGGACGTGTTTTCTTACGCAATGAAATCCTGAACCAGGTATGGGGCAATGATGTAATTGTAGGCGACCGCACCATCGACGTCCATATCCGTAAAATACGCCAGAAGCTAAACATGGATTGTATTACCACCGTAAAAGGTGTTGGCTACAAGTTCAACTTATAGCGTCAACATAAAATATTCAGACCCGCTACCGCAAAGACTGCGTACTGGATACTGAGCAATTAATACTTTCATGCCAGTCACCCACTTCAATCGCTGAGTAAACAAGTATTAGTACCTTCACAATACCAATTGTTACGCCCTGTCTGAATACTCAATACTAAATGCTCAGCACTTTCTCTATGGACTTAAAAAACCTTTCTCCCCGCCAGGTAGCAGCCGTGAATGCCCTGTCTATTTCTATACTGGTGGCGCTGGCCATTTTTGTTTTTACCGGTAGTTGGTGGATAGCGGTGATTACGCTGGGCGTTTTGTTCCTGATAGCGTATTCACTGATTAATTTCCTGCTGCAGGAATTTATTTACCGCCGCATCAAACTGATCTACAAATTTATTAACCAGACCAAGGCCAGTAAAAAAGAAGAAACCTATTACAAATACATACTTCCCAAAAAAAGCATTGACGAAGTAAGCGAAGATGTGGAGAAATGGGCCGAACAACGCAGGGCAGAAATAGAAGTACTGAAACAGAACGAAGCTTACCGCAAAGAATTTCTGCAAAACCTGGCGCACGAATTTAAGACGCCCATTTTTGCCATACAGGGTTATGTAGACACTTTGCTGGACGGCGCCATGGAGCAGCCTGACATCCGGAAAAAATTCCTGGAAAACGCCAGCCGGAATATTGACCGCCTGGTAAACCTGATGAATGACCTGGACGAGATATCTAAACTGGAAAGTGGCGAACAGTTGCTGTACAAACAGAATTTTGTGGCCCAGGAACTTATTAAAGAGGTATACGAGTCGCTGTCTATTAAGCTGGATAAAAAAAATATTGCTTTCAGTATAAAAAAAGGTTGCGAGACGCCCGTAGTTGTTTTTGCAGACAAGGAAAAAATCAGGCAGGTATTGATCAACCTGGTAGAAAATGCCTTTAAATATGGCAAAACTGACGGTAATATTGTAGCCAGTATTTATAAAACCGACGGTGATAATGTTTTGGTGGAAATAAGCGATGACGGCATTGGCATCGAGGAAGAACACCTACCGCGCATATTTGAGCGCTTTTACAGAACCGACGCCGCAAGAAGCCGCGACAAGGGCGGCACCGGCCTTGGACTGGCTATCTGTAAACATATTATTGAAGCGCATGGCCAGGCCATCCATGTACGCAGCACGCCCGATATTGGCACCTCCATTGGCTTTACACTGGATACAAGGAAAGAGTAGCAGCCTTATCATCCAAATTAAAAGCGAATTACACAAATTTCAATTTGCAGCCAATGGGTTGCATGCGCATACTTCTTCATCCGGCTGAGGAATAATTCGTGTAATTTGTCTACAATTTGTATTAACCATTTCTCAAAACTTATTGATTATTTAATGCGAAGGTTATTGTGTATTTTACGGATACCAATAATTTGCCCCTTCATGCTGACTGCTTCTTTACAAAAAAACGCCGCTGCAAAAAAAACCTACTCATTATTTGCATGGGCGGCTTTTGCCAGCTTTGCTACTTATTTCTGCATGTACGGATTCAGGAAACCGTTCAGCGCCACTACTTTTGACGGCGAACGCGCTTTTGGCATCTCTTTTAAATCTGCCCTGGTGGTGGCGCAAACATTCGGGTATATGACAGCCAAGTTCATTGGCATCAAATTCATTTCAGAGGTCAATAAAGCCAAAAGGGCTTTTTATATTTTATCGCTCATCGGCGCATCGCATATAAGCCTTTTATTACTGGCCCTCGTACCCAAGCCTTTCAACGTTTTTTTCCTTTTTACCAACGGACTTTCACTGGGACTGATCTGGGGACTTGTATTCAGTTTTATTGAAGGCAGAAGGTTTACAGACATGCTGGCGCTGATACTAAGCACCAATTTCATCTTCAGTTCGGGCGTTGCAAAAAGCCTTAGCCGCATGAGCATTGAAACCTGGAAAGTGCCTGAAATCTATACACCTTTTGTTACCGGCCTGCTGTACATACCGCTGCTGCTGTTGGCCGTCTGGATGCTTACAAAAATCCCAGCGCCCACCGAACAGGAAACTGCCAGCCGCGGCGTACGGGTTACACTGAACGGCAAGGAACGCATTACCCTGTTTACCCAGTTTCTGATTGGCCTGGTAGCCATTACACTCATTAACCTGCTGCTGACGATATTAAGAGATGTAAAAGATAATTATGCGGTAGAAATATTACGCGTGGTAAAACCAACATTTAAACCCGCCATTTTTGCACAAATGGAAACCATAGCAGCGGTGACAGTACTGTTGCTGCTATTATTGCTTACCACTTTTAAAAGTCATATTAAAAGTATTGCAGCGCATCATATTGCCATTGGTTGCGGCCTGGTAACCATCCTGGTGTCTGCCTGGTTATTGCAGCAGCGGATTTTCGATCCGGTTTATAACCTTGTGCTGAACACCGTAGGCCTGTATGTCTGTTATAACACCCTGCAGTGCCTGTTTCTCGACCGGTTTATCGCGGCCTTCAAAATAAAAGGCAATATTGGTTTCTTCTTTTATTTTATGGATTCCGTGGGCTACCTGGGCAGTTGCTTTATTATTGTAAACAAAGAAATACTGAATGCCAAAGTAAACTGGCTGAATTACTTTTTAGCCATCAGTTTTATACTGGGCATTATTGGGCTTGTCTGCATCACGGTATCATGGATATATTTTAACCGGAAATACAAATCAATTATATCACCCCTTACCTAGTATACTATGCCATCTTCTCATTACGATCTGATAATAACCGGCGCCGGCGCGTTAGGCAGTTTTCATGCTTATCATGCCTGTAAAAAAGGTTTAAAAGTACTATTGCTGGAAAAAGACCTGCAGCCGCAGGAAGCTACTGTTCGCAATTTCGGGCAGGTAGTACCTTCGGGCTTAAGCAGGGGCAAGTGGCAGAACTATGGCAGAAGAAGCCTGGAAATCTACAAGTCGCTGCAAAGCAAGTTTGATATTTCTGTAAGACAAAATGGCACCGTTTATATCGCTTCCGACGAAACAGAACTAACGCTTATCAATGAACTCAGGGACATCAACCGAAAGGATGGCTACCCTTCCATGCTCTTACAACAGGAAGCCTGCCTGGAAAAATATCCCGGCTTAAAAGCCAGTTATTGCCGGGGCGGACTTTTCTTTCCGGAAGAAGTAACGGTAGAGCCAGACAAAATGATACACCAGGTAATAGCCTACCTGCAGGAACAGCTGAGCCTCACCTACCAGCCCAATACCCTGGTCACCTTCTGCGATTTTGTGAACGGCAAATGTATTGTAGAAGACAGCCTGGGCCGGGCCTATACCAGTGATAAGGTCATTATCTGCAATGGAAGGGATTTCCGCCAGCTCTATCCCGCAGTGTTTTACGAAAGCGATATCAAAGTCTCCAAGCTGCAGATGATGAAAACCATACCGCAGCCCGGTTACCAGCTAAAAGGCTCCATCCTCACGGGGTTGAGTATACGCCGGTACGAAAGTTTTGAAGAATGCCCTTCCTATGCCGGGTTGCAGGCCAATGTGATTGAGGAACGTTTTAAAAAATGGGGCATCCATATCCTCTTTAAACAGGCAGATGACGGCGGCATTATCATAGGCGATTCTCATGAGTATGCCAGCGCCAAAGAACAGGACAAACTGGGATTTTTCATCAACCAGGAGATCAACCATATTATTATAGAAGAAGCCAAACGCATTTTTGATTTACCCTCATGGGATATGGCCAGTTACTGGAACGGTTATTATGCACAGAGCAAACAGCACGATGTGTTTAAGAAAGAGGTGGCAGACAATATTCATATTATTACCGCCATCGGCGGAAAGGGTATGACAGGCAGCGCCGGACTGGCGGAAGCAGGCATCAAAGAGATTTTTGGGTAGAAAACCTTGGTGGGTGCCGCAGAACAGCCACCAGGAAGCAGAAAGAAACACTTGCGTCTGCTTTTGAATTTCACACTGGCGGTAACAGGATACCTGGCGAGGCACCTGCGTTACCTGTAATAAACCACTCCTGTTATGGTAAAGAAAATAGTGGCTTTCCTGTTGCAGCTGTTGCTGCATACTGCCTGGGGCCAGGAGAATGAAAAAATTACCGTAAAATCGGGCGAAGATATTGCGGCAGTGCTTTCATCATATGGCATGTACCGGTTACCGGCTTTTACCAATGGTACCGTTACTTTCAGAGACGGTACAAAGGCGGGTGGAAAAATGAACTATCATATTTTCCTTGGCGAAATACAATTTATAGACAACAAAGGAGACACGCTTTCCCTTGCCAATCCTGAAACCATCGACGCTGTTACCATTGACAGCATTTTATTTTATTATAAAAAAGGCTATCTGCAGGTGATTGCTGCTTATGGAATGTATAAGCTTGTAAAAAAGGAAAAAATTGAATTCCGCCCCATAAAAATTGGCGCGTATGGTAACCAGTCGCCCGG
>JANPGT010000777.1:0-1760 GCA_031424135.1 Chitinophagaceae bacterium | reverse complement strand
AGCGTCTGCAGCCTTGTAATTTTGGGTATCAAAGCCGATACCAGCCAATTGCTGCTGAAGGACATCCACCGCATTTTTTTTAAATACATCGTAGGTAAGTGTCAATTGCCTGGTATCCTCGTTCCATACGGCGGCTTTTATACCTTCCATGGCAAGTGCAGTGTTTTCAATTTTTTTCCTGGACATATCGCACTGGCCATATACCTTAACAGCCACTTTTTTTAGTCCGATGGTTCTTTGTGTCTTGTCACTTTGTGCATTGACGTTCTGGGTAGTGACGAATGCGATCATCACTGCAAACAATAATTGAATCGTTTTCATTGTAGTAATTTTTATGTGAAAAATTGAAATGGCGTTACCGTATACAAACACAGTAACAGCAGGCAGGATGCCTGGTAAATTCAGAAGAATGCAATATCAAATACGGTAATCGGAGTAGTAGATATAGATAGGAATGCCATGGTTTTGGGGAGGTGCATGGCTGGCTGGATGCTCTTGTGCTGCAGACAACACCCGAACATTGGCAATTTCGAAAAAAGCCGGTGGAAGAATGATGGTGCATACCTGAATTAAAGGAGTATAGGATTCAAGGGTTTTCTGGTCGGAAGTATTCTTAATGAATTTGTTTTCATCCTTGCAGCAGCCCTTGCCTGTTTCAGTCATGCCACATTTGCTGCACTGCTTTGACTCCTGGTGCCCAAGTCCCCAGTTGGCCAGTTTACCCATACAGTAGTGCATATGCACCGTGGCACCAACAGAAGTGCTCATGTACAGTAAAGCTAATATGGCGACCAGAAACTTCTTCATTTTATGATAAAGCACAAATGCCTTTTGGGTAAAACTATTATGCTACCGCAAAATAGCATGCTATTCAAGGTGTAAATACTGATTTAAATCAACTCACTACATGATAATTATTCCACAGACAGGTTTTACTTGTCCATAAAGCTTGCCTAAAATAAGCATACTCAATGGTCCTGACAAATTCTAAGTTCCTGGTTTGTTACTAATTATATTTAGATTTCAACTTTGACGGGACTGGAACAGCATGTTTATAATTATACTATTCGGCTTGCTACCAAAATAGCAACAAAACAATGTAGAAACTTTTTGCATTAAGCTGCCAATGTTCACAGAAGAATTATAGATAAATCCAATACCTGAGAGAATAGCAGGCAATAAACCATCAGAAGTAAATCAAATACGGAAATTATGGTTGAGAATAAAAATAGGCATCCCACCCATCTCCGGAGGTGCATGCGCAGCAGCAATATCAGCCACCAAAATGCAAGAATAAATCAGGGGCAATTCAATATGCGTTACGGTGGTGGCAACAGAAGAAATAGAAAGAAACTGAAAAGCGGTTTCGGTAACTTTTTGGTCTTTGTCAACTTTCAGCATTTTTTGCTCATCCTTGCAACAGCCTTTATGCCCGGCTTTTTCCATCCCGCAGGATCCGCATTTGTTTTTGCTTTCACGGGACAAATCCCAGCTCATCAGCTTACCCATGCAATAATGCAGGTTAACCGTAGCCCCACTGGAGACAGTGAGATAAACAAGGGCTGTTATGGTTATTAAAAGCTTTTTCATGAATTAGTTCATTAAAAGTAGGACTATTTTTGTGATATCAAAAATACACACTGTTAATTGTACGGAGTGTCAACTACCTGACAAGACCTGACCGTTATCCGCAACAACCTTTTACCCCCCAAAAACTGCGTCGTATACTTAAATAAACCTTGCTGTATACCCGTTGGTCC
>JANPGT010000776.1:0-4920 GCA_031424135.1 Chitinophagaceae bacterium | reverse complement strand
GTGGGTTATGCCGTCGGCGAACACGGGATCATTTTAATGACTGTCAACGGTGGCGCCAGTTGGGCATCGTTGCCGCCAGTAACCGAAAGTGATCTGCTGAGCGTCCATTTTGTCGATCCCAAATCCGGTTGGGCCGCCGGTGCGGCCGGGACGATCCTGTACACCAACGACGGCGGTATGACCTGGAACACCCAAACGACGGGAACCCTGGCCTGGTTGGAAGACATTGTTTCCTGGGAGTATACGGAACAATGGAAAGCGATGACAGAAGCATTGGAAACACCAACGCTTACCGGTGAAGATATTTACCTGTTGAAAAATTTTAAACCTTTGATTGATGCCCATGCTGTTGATATTATTCACCCGGACCTGGCTTCTTCCGGTGGCTTGCTGGAAACCAAAAGAATTGGCGACTATGCAGAAGAAAAAGGGGTGGCCATGGCCATGCACTTTGCCGGCAGTCCCATTTCATTTATGGCCAACGTGCATTGCGCTGCTGCTACACAGAACTTCCTGGCACTGGAGCACCATTCGCTGGACAGCCCATGGTGGGAAACCCTTGTAAAAACCACCGATGGACGCAAGCTGTTTGAAAAAGGCTTCGCCAACGTGCCGCTTACTGCTCCCGGCCTGGGTATTGAGCTGGTAGAGGAAGAGGTGAAAAAACATTTATCACCCAACGATAAATCTTATTTTGCCCCCACCCCTGAATGGAACGATAAACGTTCTCACGACAGGGTATGGAGCTAGGTTAGTTATTGGGGATTGGGAATTTGGAATTGGGGTTTGTCGCCTTGCACCTGCATTAGCAGGGACAGCAGGTACAAGCTGCAATTTGCATTAAACGCCCAATTCAATTCCCAATCCCTAATTCCCAATAATTCCAGCACACAACAGTAATGATCTATTACATCGGCATAGACATAGGTACTACTTCCACCAAGGCGGTAGCGTTTTCAGAAAATGGAGACGTTATTGCCAGGGAGACCATTGGCTATGCCATACTGCATCCGCAGGCCAATTTCAGTGAACAGCATCCCGATGAAATACTGGAAGCAGTAGTAGAAAGCATCGGCAGAATAACAGCAGCACTTGACGGCAAAAGCCCCGTATTCATCAGCTTCAGCGCTGCCATGCACAGCTTGCTGGCGGTGGATGAACATGCACAACCCCTCACCAACTGCATTATATGGGCCGATAACCGTGCCGCAGAAATTGGCGATGAACTGCGCCTGAGCAGCCAGGGGCTTACGTTTTATCATGAAACAGGTGTGCCGCTGCATGCCATGTCGCCGTTTTGTAAACTCATCTGGTACAAAGAAAATATGCCGGCAATCTTTAAAACCGCGCATAAATTCATTGGTATTAAAGAGTACATATTTAAAAAATTATTCGGAAAATACCTGGTGGATACGGCCATTGCCTCCGCCACTGGCCTGCTGAATATTCACACCCTGCAATGGGACGAGTCTATTCTGCAGTATACCGGTATCGGCAAAGCGCAATTGTCTGCAGTGGTAAACGCCACGCACAAAGAGTACCTGTTGCCGGATTCACCGTATTTTTCTGATCCAAGGTTGCGGCATATTATTCAGTCTGCTTTTTTCATTGGCGGAAGTGATGGTGGCCTGGCCAACCTGGGCAGCGGCGCAGTTACTAAAAATTCAATGGCCATCAGCATTGGTACCAGCAGTGCAGTGAGGATGGTTACGGCAGACGTGTATACTGATAACTATATGCGCACTTTCTGCTACCATATGGTAGACCATTACTACATCATTGGTGGCGCCAGTAACAATGGCGCCGTGGTATTGCAATGGCTGAAAGACAGCCTGCTGCAAACCACCGATACACATGAACAGCTTTTTGAACAGGCAGCCTCCATAGCCCCCGGCTGTAACGGACTGCTTTTTGTGCCCTATATACTGGGAGAAAGAGCTCCCGTATGGGACGCGCATGCAAAAGGTGTTTTCTTTGGCCTGGATATTACCCATACCAAAGCCCATATGATCAGGGCGGTGATTGAAGGGGTGATTTACAGCGTGTACAGTATTGGAAAAGTGTTGATGGAGAAAAGAACGGTTACTGAGATACATGCCACCGGTGGGTTTACCCAAAGCCCTTTCTGGTTGCAGATGCTCTGCGATATGTTTAACTGCACGGTAATGGTATCCGGCGCCGTAGAAACATCTGCCTTTGGTGCGGTGAAACTGGGCATGCAGGCCCTGGGCAATAGCCACCAATGGCTGCCCAAAACCACCGAAACCTACGAACCAAACGGGCTGAAGCACCAAATCTACCTGCGGCAGTTTGAGAAAATGGAGCGTCTCTACGATGTATTGAAAACAGAAATGGGCAATAGCGAAACCCATGCTTATGCCAGTAACCTGGGCATCTTATAAAATACATGGCTGATTTTGAGATGGAGTGATTTGCCTGATTCCGGTCGTTGAACGCCACCAGGAAGGGAAAGGTTCATATTAAAAACTAAAGCGGCACTTTATTCTCCGGGCCCCAAACCACAGTACAACAGAATTACCGCTGATTGTTTCAATGTCCAGTTCTGCTAATGGCAATACCAATGCTGTAGGCCGGCTTTTGGTACCAATGTATTTTATTGTTTGTCAATTTATATTAGTCAATGTGAAAATAGTAAAACCAGTATTTTCTTTGTCTGCCTCTTGGAGTGGACGAAAGTTACATCCCGTTAATAGTTTAGTGGAAGGCTGGTTTTCGTTGTGCGTATGTGCTGTTATTTTTTGAAACTGCAATGTCTGAAACGCATAATCAATCACTTTCCCCAGCGCTTCTTTCATAATTCCCTGCCCCTGAAATTGTGTCATAAGTTCATACCCAATTTCGCAACTGTTTGTTTCGTTTGAAAAATTGAAGAGGCAAATTGTTCCAACAAATGTTTTTGGCTTTGTCAGGGTGATTACCCAATAAAGTGAGTTGTTTTTTTTACTGTTATCATTAACCTTGCTGATAAAGTATGTTGCATCTTCAATTGTTTTGGCTGGTTTTCTGTCAAGGTATTTGTTTATTTCTGTGTCAGAACGCAAAGCAAAAATATGTTGCTGATCATCCATTGACAATTGCCTGAGCGTAAGCCGTTCAGTTGTTAAGATTGGGAACGAAGTGTAATTGCTGGTTATCATGCTGTCATATTTTCTTTGTCTACACCAGGTATGTCGTAGCCTGGCCGATAACGGGCAGGGCTTGCAGCAGGTGGGGTATTTGAAAAACGTCCGACCAGCCAACGAACTTCTTTTGAAAACGGATCTTAACTTACTAAAAAACCATGTTATAAAATGGTCGCGCCATGATGCTGCTTGGTGATGTACAAATGCTCATTGCTAATCCGTCCCGCCCCACTGGAATAAAGCCCTATGTTGTGCGTTCGCTTTAGTCACCGGAAGTTTTCCAGCGCATTAGAACTAAAAGGATGGTGCTTATCACTGATATCAATAAAATCCTTGTCCCATGATTTCTGTCCTCTTCTCTATAGGCAAATATTCTTTGTCCATTTGGCAACGTTTTTCGGTGGTAAGACAGTATCCATCCGATCACTATACCTGCAACACCTATGACAATAGCTGACGTATATCCAGAATAAATCATGTATTTAGTCGCCGCCTCCGGTTTACTGAGTTCGTGTAGTCTTTTCTCTTTTAACAGGAGGGCAACCTCAGGATTAATTTCTTTTCCCCTTACCTTCAATATTTTCTGTGCTAATTGATAATCGAAGTGTCCCCATTCATCAGGTTTAGCAATAATGTCGAGGAGTTCTTGGTCTTCAAATGTAAATAAGTAGTAGTCTTTGTCGACATTATCTAAGTCCTGTTTGTAAAAATCTTCTAAGGTTTTATGTGCGGCTGCAAAATCCTTAGATTTTATTTTGATAGCTATATCCGAGGCTATTGTGTTATTAGAAAAACTTGGGTCAAACAGCTCTTGATTATTTTCAATCTCGCATTCAATTCCATTTTTAGTTAGTCTGTCTGCAAGTTGTTCAGCTAAAGTCGAGTCATTAAGCGTTTGAAACGTACGAAACTTATTATGCATTACGAATTTTTTAAAGTGACGCACAACGTCGGCGGCTTGCTGCCGGGCTGGTATTTGAAAGTCGTGCCGCCCGGCTGCTGAACATGTTTAAGAATACAATTTCTTCGGCGTAACTGATCTAAGTTTTGTAACGGTCGACCTACGACCGCTGCAGATTAAAGATTAAATGCTGATTGCAACAATGTCTCGCCAGCCTAGCAGCAAACCGCATGTCAGCTATTTGTGAAGGCCGTCATAGTCAAATATTAAATCTGGTTTACCTAATTTTAGTAAGGCGCTGTCGCTAAATCCACCACAACCTCCAAAAATCACAAAGCAATCTCTGTTGCCTAGTAAATTTAATGATGAATTGTCGTAAGAATTTTGTCCGGCAAACATGTCAATTATCGATATAGTTCTCTTCGAATTAGCGCTGTCCAGGTAGAAGTATAGATTAGGCTCAAGTGAAATATAGGATATTTTAGTTTTCTTATTAGTCGTGTTATTAATTAGCGTAATTGTCTTATCATGATTATAATCTAGAAATCCGAAAATATCCCGGTCAACCCTAACCTTAATTTGAAGCGAATTGTCAATTGTGTGGCTGGCATGTGTCACCCAAACCAATTCTCGCGCTGTTTTGTAAACTGGATACGCAAAAATCAAGATAGCCAGCCATATTTTATACTTTTTGTTCAATGACTCAATCGGGAATTAGGATTTGGTTTGTATGACGCCCAACTATTAAATATGCGCTACTCCCGCCGCCAAACGTTTATAAACACTTATAGTCGTTTATAATCCATATGCTTACAACCAGTTATAAACGCTTAAACCGGCCGGGAGGCAGATTCTCCTTTTAAAAATACCCCTTCC
>JANPGT010000775.1:0-3910 GCA_031424135.1 Chitinophagaceae bacterium | reverse complement strand
CCTGCCTTCACTGTAATTCTACGTAACAGGCCACTGCATCCTTACTTATCTGCTGCTGCTAATTAGCGCGGGGTGCTTATTTTTACGTGTGGTTTATATTTGATCACCGTCATTTGAATTATGAGAAAAGTATTAGTTACCGGTGCAAATGGCTTACTTGGCCAGCATTTAATAAACCTGCTGCTGCACCAGGGGTATACAGTAATAGCTGTGGGTAAAGGTGTCAGCCGCCTGCCATTTACCCTGTCAGACAGTTTCAGGTATTATGCCGCGGATATCACTGAAGATTTTTTGATGCAGGAAATCCTTGAAAAAGAACTGCCGCATACCGTTGTTCATGCTGCGGCAATTACCCAGGTAGATGACTGCCAGCTGAACCAGGAGAATTGCGAAGCAGTGAATGTACGGGCCACGGCGCAACTATTGCTGAGCGCCGAAGCCTGCTGCCGGCATTTTATTTATATATCTTCCGATTTTATATTCGACGGCGGTAAAGGTGACTATAAAGAAGAAGATGATTCCAACCCATTAAGCTGGTATGGATTTACAAAAGTGCAGGCCGAAGCCATTACTTCTACCAGCGAGATACCTTTTGCCATTGTGCGTACCTGCCTTGTCTATGGAAATACACTAACAGGCACCCGCAGCAATATCATTAACTGGGTAAAGAAAAACCTGGAGGAAGGAAAACCAATAAAAGTGGTGAATGATCAGTGGCGCACGCCCACCTATGTAGAGGACCTGGCAAAGGGCATATTGCTGGTAATAGAAAAACTGGCTACAGGCACCTGGCATATTTCCGGCAAGGATACGCTTACGCCGTATGAAATGGCGCTGCAAACAGCCCACTACTGCCACCTGGATAGTTCGCTGATTGAAAAAGTGGATGCCAGCACTTTCTCACAACCAGGACGACGGCCGCCAAGGACCAATTTTGATATCAGCAAAGCCAGGCAGGAACTGGGTTTTGAGCCTGTTAGTTTCGCTGAAGGACTCCGCCGCATGCTGCAGTAACAGGAATTGTCCATTGCTGATTTTGTGATGGCTGTATTTTTGGGATTTATTTCAAATCACAAGATCTCACCTTCACAAAAGCCCGAAATCGCTTTAAATAAAATTAGCTTAGCGCTCTAAATTGAACAACCCATGCAGTACAGCAAACGCCTCCCGTTCATATTCGCAATACTGATTTCCGTTATTCGCCTTGCTGCGCAGGACAGCACTACAACAATACCCCTCTGGCCAAACGGGGCGCCGGGTTTTGAAAGCAAAAAGAGCCTTCCAGAAGAGGCAAAGGACTGGTATGTGCGCAATATTCATAATCCCTCATTGGTGGTATACGCAGCCCCGGCCAATATTGCTACAGGCGTGGCGGTAGTAGTCTGTCCTGGTGGTGGTTTCAATAACCTGGTATACAATTCAGAGGGGCGCGACCCCGCCATATGGCTGAACAGTCTTGGCATTACTGCCTTTGTACTGAAATACAGGCTGTTCAGAAGGGATACTATTTATACCGCCGAAAATGCCAAAGAAGATGTTTTTCGCGCTATGCGACTGGTACGCAGCCGTGCAAAGGAATTTAAAATAGATACGGCGCGGATAGGGGTAATGGGCTTCTCTGCAGGTGGTGAAGCTGCCGGATGGGTGGCTTACCAATACCAGGAAAAACATGCGCCCAAGCCAGATGCTGTAGATGCACTGACTGCCCGGCCTGCTTTCCAGGTTTTGATTTACCCCGGCCCCCTGGCTGTACCGGAAACTGTCTCTCCATCGGCACCGCCCACCTTTATGTTGGCGGCCAACGACGATGAATGCTGCTCTGAACCCGTGATTAAATTATTGCAAATGCACCGCAAGGCAAAAGTGCCGGTAGAAGTCCACCTCTACACCAAAGCTGGTCATGGCTTTAATATGGGCAAGCGCTCTCAGCTTACCAGCATCAACACCTGGCCACAGCGCCTGGCCGATTGGATAAAAGACACCGGTATTATTCGGTGATTGGCTGAATGGTTGACTGGTTGATTGGTTGATCCAGCGGTGGCCTTCCTCGCGCCCGCCTATTTTTACAATTAATTTTTAATACAAGTAATTCATTTTGATTTAATAAAGCAATTAGTTAATATAATAAATAAAGATGAATCAACAGCTTGTTCACATGGCCTTGGTAGTAGCAGATTACGACGAAGCCATCCAGTTTTACACCGGCATATTGGGTTTCGACCTGGTGGAAGATACGGTGCTGAGTGAAACCAAACGTTGGGTGCTGGTGCGCCCAAAAGGTGATGGTGTAGCCTGCCTGCTATTGGCCAAAGCGGCTACGGACGAACAAAAGGCAAGAGTAGGCAACCAAACCGGTGGCCGGGTTTTTCTATTCCTGCAAACGGATGATTTTTGGCGGGATTATAAAAGCCTGCAAGCGAAAGGCGTTGTTTTTGTGCGCGAACCCATAACAGAAGAATATGGGACCGTAGCAGTTTTCAAGGACTTATATGGCAATCTTTGGGACCTGATTGGAAAGATGTCCGATGTCTGATTTGCGGATGTCTGATTTCTTTTACGCGCAATGCATTATTTTATTTGCTTTTCATTCAAGGCGGCATTTTTTGCCTTTTTAAAAAGCCCCGAAGGGGTGAAATATATAGAAGCCTGGGGTGCAGCCTCTGGCCTCAGGTGTCGCAAGCGCCCAATTCCTAATTCGCAATTCCCAATAACTAATTCCTGGTATACCCCCATGCCCACCAAATCAATACCGCCTGCAACGGTAGTCTTACCACCGTTACCCAGAATCCGGGCAGGTTTTTCTGGTAGTAATTAAGCATCATCTGAATATTGGCAGGAAAGACAGCAATCAATAACGCAATGATGCCCCAGGCGGCGAAAATGCGGGTGCTGGCCGGAATCAGCAGCAAGCCCAGCAATATTTCTGCGGCACCGCTAATATATACCAGCTGTAAATGGGCGGGCAGCCAGGGCGGCATAATCTTTACATACATGCGCGGCTTTACAAAATGGTAAATGCCCGCGAACATATAGAGCAGCGACATAATATACAGGCCAATCTGTTTCATACTACTGAATGTACTAACTATTGGGCCAATTAGATTTGTTTGCTGCAAATGCAATGTGCTAATCCGGTCCACCTGCTGGCCTTTATTCAGCAATTAAGAATAATTTTACCGCAAAATCACTCATTTGAGCGCAACTGTTTTCCTGATAACGCCGCCATTTACGCAATTGAATACGCCTTATCCTGCAACGGCTTATTTAAAAGGATTTCTAAATACAAAAAATATCAGCGCCTTCCAGGCCGACCTTGGCATAGAGACCACCCTGGGATTATTTAACCAGAAGGGGCTTGAAAAGCTGTTCGCACAGATCGCGCCAGCTGCGCAATTATCGGCCAACGCGGCCCGTATTTTTTCGCTGCGCGAGGACTATATCCAGGCCATTGATCCGGTGATTTTATTCCTGCAGGGCAAAAATCCAACCCTTGCACACCTGCTGGCCAAAAGGGGTTTTCTGCCCGAGGCTTCGCGCTTTGCGCAGCTGGATGACCTGGGCTGGGCTTTTGGAAGCATGGGTAAGCAAGATATGGCTAAACATTTGGCTACCATGTTTCTGGAAGATTTATCTGACTTTATTATGGAATTCGTTGATCCGCATTTTGGATTCAGTCGCTATGCAGAAAAACTGGGCAGATCTGCCAGCAGCTTCGACGAACTGTACGCGGCTTTGCAAGCCCCCAACACTTTTATAGATGATATTTTCATAGGATTGCTGCAACAGCATATGGCGGATGTTCAGCCAAAATTAGTGTGCATATCCGTGCCCTTCCCCGGTAACCTGTACAGCGCTTTTCGCTGTGCGCAATGGATCAAGCAGCATTATCCGGCCACCAAAATTGGTATGG
>JANPGT010000774.1:0-10132 GCA_031424135.1 Chitinophagaceae bacterium | reverse complement strand
AGTCTTCTTCATTTTTTTCTGGAAAAAAGAGCAATAGTCCATGGGGCAGTGTTCGAACAAAGCAGAAAAATTAAAATTATTGCAGCGGCTGAAATCGATACCCAGCATTTTGCATTGGTTAAAACGGCAATTTTTTATGCCCGTGTTGTCCATAATGGCCATCGACAGGTCGCAGCTTTTGAAATGGCAATCCAAAAAATCATCGTTGCTGCAATCTGCTTTGGAGAAATCACAGTTAATGAAGGTGCAGTCTATAAACTCGCGCCTGGCAGTTTTCTTTTCTGTAAAATTGGCGCCTTCAAATGTCTTGTCTTCGTAGAGCATATTTTGTATTTGAAGTGGCTGTTTTGCCGTCAAATCTATAACGTTTGGCCGATAAATAACCGGTCGGCACCGAAGTACAGACCGGTTATTTACCACGAATTACAAATTGTTTGTTATCCATGGGTAATTCCGGTGGGTGAAACACCGATCTGGGAAACCCGTGGGGTAAAGGCGGTCACGGAGACACCAGACTGTTTGCTGAAAAGGCGACAGCTTTCCTTACAAGGCAAATGAAGCTGTCACCGCTAAACAGGGGCGCATTAAAATCCATTCAAAAAAAATAAAATTGAGCCGTGGCTGCAAGACCAACCGGAGGGATACCTTAAATTGAGGCACCAAAACTTTTTTACATGTTGTACAAATTGCGCTGTAGTCTTTTCTTTTTTCTTTTTGTGTCACTGGTGGTTAATGCACAGTCCGATGGCGGTTATACCGAACCGCCTGCGGCAATCAAAGACATGTTACTGGCAAAAGCGCCCCCTGCGCTGAGTATGGATGACAAAGGGGAGTGGATGCTGTTTTCAGAAACCAGTCTCTACCCTTCTGTAGAGGAGCTGGCCAGACCGGAACTGCGCATTGCCGGCCTGCGCATCAACCCCAATAATTTTGCGCCCAGCCGGCAGAACTATATCACCCGGTTTTCACTGAAGAATAAGGATGGAAAAGAGTTTACTATCAGCGGCCTGCCCTCGCCACTTTTTGCGGGCAATACCAGCTGGAGCCCCAACGATAAAAAAATTGCGTTTACCCAAACCACCAGTGGCAGGGTAGACCTTTATATCATAGAGCTGGCCACACAAAAAGCCACTAAAATAAACAAGACAGCACTCAACCTGGTTATAGGCAGCTACCAATGGCTGGATGATAATACGGTGTTATACCGCAGTG
This sequence comes from Chitinophagaceae bacterium, assembly GCA_031424135.1. Taxonomy (GTDB): domain Bacteria; phylum Bacteroidota; class Bacteroidia; order Chitinophagales; family Chitinophagaceae; genus JACMLD01. The sequence continues at coordinate 8,920 of JANPGT010000774.1, read as the reverse complement.
TATTGCAGCCCGCCAGTGCAGCACCTCCCAAACCATTGATGCCAAGAGGCCCCACCATCCAGGAAAACTATGGCAAGGCATCGCCCAGGCCAACTTTCCAGGACATGATAAAAAGTCCTTACGATGAGCAGCTGTTTGCCTTTTACGCACTTTCGCAGCTGGTGAAAAACAACAACGGCATCGAAACAAAAATTGGGCAGCCGGCTATTTACAGCAGCATAGATATTTCGCCCGATAAAAAATACCTGCTTACCCGTACGCTCAAAAAGCCTTTTTCATACATGGTGCCTGCCCAGGGCTTCCCCTCATTGGTAACCATTGCAGATATGAACGGCAAAATGCTGAAGCAGCTGGCAGATCTGCCTTCCTTTGAAACAGCGCCCAGCGGCAATGATAATGTGCAGCTGGTAGCACGTGGTTTCGACTGGCGCGATGATGAACCCGCCACCGTTACCTGGTGCATGCCGCTGGACAGCGGGTTGATAAAGAAAAAAATGGATTATCACGATGCCGTATATGCGCTTGCTGCACCGTTTGCAGCAGAAGGCAGGCTGCTGTTTAAAACCAGTATGCGCTACCGGGGCATTGCCTGGGGCACGCCGGAGCTGGCCCTGGTATATGAAGGACTTACCGGCAAACAGCAAACACAAACAGACTGGTACAATCCGTCCACAGGAACGATTGAAAAATTAATGGAAAGGAATTCTACGGATGCTTATTCCAATCCGGGTGTGCCGGTAACAGGTAAGAACCAATATGGCCGTGAAGTGATTAAGCTGGTGGAAAATGGCACTAAATTATTAATGAATAACAGCACCGGCAGTTCTCCCAAAGGCGACCTGCCTTTCCTGGCCAGCTTTGATCTGGCCACAAGAAAAACGGATATCATTTGGCGCTGCAATGAAGGCTATTTCGAGAATGTGGTAAAAATAATTGATGCAGATAAACTGGTATTGCTCACCCGCAGGGAAAATGAAAAGGAAGTGCCCAACTACTGGATCAAAAATCTAAAATTAAGGATGGCTGATCTTCAACTGACAAAATTTACCAATCCTTATCCGCAGATGGAGGGTGTAAGCAAGCAAAAGATATTTTACAAGCGTGCTGATGGAGTAGATCTTACAGGCGATTTGTATTTGCCAAAAGGCTACGATGCCAAAACCGATGGTAAGCTGCCGGTGTTTATCTGGGCTTACCCGGCTGAATACAATTCTGCCGCAGATGCAGCACAGGTGCGTGGCAGCGAGCACCGGTTTACGCTGGTAAACTGGGGCTCACCGGTTTTTTATGTAACGCAGGGTTATGCTGTACTGAACAATGCAGAGATGCCCATTGTAGCTACCAGTAAGGAGAAGAAACCCAACGATAACTTTATAGACCAGCTTACCATGAATGCAGAAGCCGCCATCAATACACTTGATTCAATGGGTGTGGGCGACAGGGATCGTGTAGCAGTGGGCGGTCATAGTTACGGTGCGTTTATGACAGCCAACCTACTTGCACATACCAATCTTTTTAAAGCCGGTATTGCACGAAGCGGGGCGTATAACCGCAGTCTTACCCCTTTTGGTTTTCAGAACGAAGACAGAACTTACTGGCAGGCGCCGGAGCTTTACAGTGCCATGAGCCCGTTCAGCTATGCAGATAAAATAAAAACACCCATCCTGCTGGTGCACGGAGAAATGGATGACAATACCGGCACCTATCCTATACAGAGCGAGCGCATGTTTAATGCCATTAAGGGCAATGGCGGCACGGTGAAATATGTAAGTCTTCCGTATGAAGCGCATGGCTACCGGGGCCGTGAAAATATTCTTCATATGCTGAACCTGCAGTACCACTGGCTGGAGAAATATGTAAAACACGCAGATAAAAGTTTGCAGGAAGGTGCTAAGAAAGGGTTTTAATATACTGGTATTTTTTTCAACAGCGATGCCTCAGGGCATCGCTGTTTTTTCAGGAATCAACCACCAGCAGCATCAAATCCTCAAAAAACACTTAGCCGCTGTTGTCGTTTAATGATAAATAAGTCTGATAAGAGTAATAACGTTCAGGGATTTTCGATTAAGTGGCAGCAGTGCACCTATGCGGGTAAATAAACACTATCTTAGAGGTGAACCCAAATTCATCTATGCACACAGTTACCCCCCGCAGTAACCAGAAGAAAGATGCCCGTAATGTTACCGACGATACACTACGCGAGCTGGCATTTGATAATTCGCTGCAGCCAAATATACTATCAACGGTCAGCACTGGAAGACTGGTGCTGGCAAATGCTGCGGCCTGTAAATTGCTGGGGTATACCGCAAAAGAATTACTTACAAAAAGCCGCCCGGATATTTTTGATATCAGGGAGGATGGTTTTATAGAAATGCTGCGCCAAAGAACCGTACAGGGGCAGTCAACTGCATTTGTAACTGCTAAAAAAAAGAATGGGGAGGTATTTCACTGCGAAATAAACTCGGCTGTTTTTATTGACAGTGCCGGCATTGAGAAAGCTATTACTACCATCAGGGATATGAGTAAGGGCCTCCTTGCACAAAAAAATATTGATGTAAAAAAGGATAAGATAGTGGCGGATAATATTTTGCTGGCCAGGTCTAAACAGAAGAATATCGACAAAAAAAAGGACAGGGCTGTAGCGGCCAATATTGTGCTGGCGCAGGAAGCCGCTGAAGCAAGGCTGGCAGCCAATAATGAATGGATAAAATATATTGCTAAAACATCTTATGATGTAATGTGGGACTGGGATACCCTTACCGGTGAAATTTATGCCGGCGAAAGTGTGAACGAAGTTTTTGGCTATAAAATGCGTGACAATACCATCCGGTTCGATGATTTCTGCACCTTTCTGCTGCCCGGTGAAAAAGAGGGGATAGAAAACCGCCTGTTAAAAAAACTGGCTTCTTCTTCAACTACCTGGAAAGATAGTTTTATGCTGAAGCGTTTCGATGGTTCTTTGGCCAATGTAACCTGCAGGGCCAGTATAATAAGGGATGATGCGGGAAAGGCCGTACGTTTAATTGGCGCCATCCAGGATGTGAGCCAGCTTCAATTGCTGGAGAAAAAACTGGAACATCATGCCACCGTCAGGGATGAATTGAAAAATATTTTCCAGGAAGCCGCCAGGTTTTCGGTAGATGGTATCTGGTACTGGAACCTGCTGACCAATGATTTTTTCCTGGGAGAGGGTTTCCAGGAATTGTTTGGATATCCGCTAAAGGATACTACCGGAAGTATATCGCACGACTGGAGCAAATACCTCTATCCCGGCGATAAAAGCAGGGTGGAGAAGTCCATACAGCATTGCCTTGCCACCGGCGCCGATAGCTGGCAGCAAACCTACCGGTTTATTAAAGCAGACGGCGAAGTAGCCAATGTGCTGAACCGGGCCAGCATTATACGGCAGAAGGATGGAAAACCGATACGTATGATAGGCGCCATGCATGATATCAGTAAAGAAATGCAACTGGAAGAGCGGCTGGCAATGGAGATAAGGTTAAAAGAAAAGCAGATTGCAGATGCCACGGAAGATGCGAAAAATTCGGAACGGTCAGATATCGGGAAAGAACTGCATGATAATATTAACCAATTACTGGGTGCTTCGCGCATGTACCTGCAGATGGCAAAAAAGGGAGATGATAATGCCGAAATGTACATCAGCCGTTCTTCTGAATATACATTGACGGCCATTGAAGAAATTCGAAAGCTTACCAAAGGCTTGATTACGGATACCATTAAACACCTCGGCCTGGCAGAGGCCATCACCAATATTTCGCGCGATATTATGGAAACAAATGCCATAAAAATAACCTGCGTAGTGAATTGTTTTAAAGAAGAGAAAGTCGGCGAGAAGTTCAAGCTGAATGTGTTCAGGATAGTGCAGGAGCAACTGAGTAATATTCTAAAACATGCCAAGGCTGAGAAAGTGATGATTGCGCTTTCCCAGAACCGGAAATCCATCCTGCTGAGTATTGCTGACGACGGCGAAGGCTTCGACACGGGTAAAAAACAGGAAGGCATTGGCATTGCTAATATTAAAAGCCGGGCCACTGCCTACAATGGGTCGGCTGATTTTGTTTCTTATCCTGGTAAGGGCTGTGTACTGTCAGTAAGTTTCCCCGTTGCGGATGCCACGCTTAAAAAAGCATAAGTTCCAGTTGATGGCTATTGGCAGGGGAAGTTATTTTTTTTTGGCCACCTGCGCATAAGCCTGGGCCAATGCATCCACACACATAGCTTTACGGATTTTGACAAGGCTGATCATCGTCCAACCCTGCAAGCCCCATTTATTGGGCACCGGGTAGAGGATGGTTTTATCAAATGCAGCAAATACATTCTGATCAATGGCAGACAGTTTAATGCAGGCCATCCTGTTTTTTGCATCCAGGGTGGCAAATACTTTTTTTGCTACCCTGAAAGAAGCCTTTTCGAAATGGGGCGCTTCCGTACTGCCTTCAAAGGAAAGGGCTATCTGCCGGAATGTATCATTGCTTACCATAGCAGTAAGCTACTGTTTTTAAGCATTTCCTGGCCACGCAGGGTTGAAATTTTTATGGCAACTGGTATTGCTGAAAGAAATCCCACAACAGGTTATTGGCATTAATGGCGGTAGAAGGCGTGTCTCCGTTGGAACTCCCGGGCAGGCCGCCGGGCCATGCGTGGCCACCATCCTGGGTAAGGTAAAACTGTATGGTTACGTTGTTGCTGCAACCCGTCCATTTTCTAAAGGTGTAACTGCTGTTGTTTACTATTACCTGCGCGGGGTTGGCGCACATGTCTTTCAACGAAAACACATTCAGCACAGAATCTGTGGGCGGAAAATAGACATTGGTGGGTCCAGTTCCCTTGCCGCCCTTATAAGGCACGTTTGTATCCAGCATAGAATGCATGTGTAGTACGGGCATGGGTCTGCTGGGGTTGCAGGGCTGTGTTACCACCAGGGTAGTTGCATTGGGTGCAATGGCCGCAATTTTACCAGGTATTTCGCAGGCAAGGCGGTAAGCCAGCATGCCCCCATTAGAGTGGCCGGTGGCATACACTTTCTTAGCATTGATCTTGTAAGTGGTCAGCAGTTTGTCTATCAGCTGGCTGATAAATCCAACATCATTGATATTATTGGTAACTGCATAGTCGCAGCAGGTACCGGCATTCCAGGTGCGGGCTGCCAGCGGCCCGGTACTGGGTACGCCATCAGGGTATACTACAATAAAATGAGCGGCATTGGCTTTATCTGTCAGTAAAGAAGTGCTTTCAAACTGTGTTCCGCTTCCACCACCGCCATGCAGGGCAATTACCAGGCTGAAGGCTGTGCTGTCATAATAATTAGGGGGCAGGTTCAGCGAATAAGTTCTTACTCTTCCGTCAATGGTCATAGAATCGCTGAAGCGGTAAGTTTTTGTAACAGGTGCGCTGCTGTCGCTTTTATGACAACTGGCAAAAATGATCAATGCGGTCAGCGATAGTAGAGGCAGTTTCATGAAAATGGGTTGATAAGTGGTTCAGTTAAGAACCGGTTAGCAAAGACAGGTTTAAAAAGGCAGCATATTTATTACTAACGCGGATACCTGTACTTTTTATTGCGTGGAGCAGGCAGTATTGTGCGGTAGTGGCCCTGAAGGGGTAATTATGGCAGATTCGGGGATATTTGCTGCGCAATGGGCTTTTTGGGAGGTCGATTTACAGTTTGTGTTTTCCCCAACTCACTCTTTCCCCCAGTATCAACCTGATATTCCAGACATCGGAACTGGCGGTAATACCGCGGCCAATACCGGCAATTACTTCGTATTTAGGGTGCAGGAACAGATCGGCCACCGCATAAAACTGGTGGGTTTGAATTTCGTACTTATCCCAGTTAAAAGGTTTGCCAAACGAGCCGTAGTATTCAATGCCCAGGGCGCATTTGGGATGCACCAGGTAGGAATATTTAATATTGGGTGAAAATGAAAATTCCTGTGAACTGATGACGCCTTCAAAAGCGGGATTCAGCGAAAAATAATTTTTGCCGATGGTCTTATCAATGATGGGGCGGATCTCATAATCCCAGTCTGTTGTTTTTGTTACAGGGTCTTTTACAAACCCAATTTCCGTGGATAAACTGAAGCCTACAGTCCATTTCCACGAATCCGGCACTTTAATACGCGGCCTGACATGGCTGCCAATATACTGGTATTTGCCATCATTGATGCGGTTGAAAAAGTAAACACCCAGTTCAAAATCATTGGTGATGCCGGTGGTAATTTCCAGGGTTTCGTGTACCGGGTGGGTGAAACTGTTTTTATTGCGGGGACCGCTGGGCGAGATATTGCTGTGCAGTTCAAAAATTGTAGTGTGCAGGGGCATGGTGGCAGCGCCGTATACCTGTATTTCATAACCTTCCTGGGCGTTCACCGTAACTGACGCCAGCAGGAACAGCAATACACAGGGGCAGGCCATTCGGGTAATGGTGAAAGATGGCATTGTTAGCTGGAATTTGTGGTAATACCCGCATAGCATCCTTCGTATAAGGCTGCTTCGCTGAAATGAAGGTAAATTAAAACTGTTGTAAACGAAGTGCCGCAATTGTTAACGTGACCTGCCATTGCACTTAGTAATGACATTTCAAAAAATGCGGGTTGTACAAAGCAAAAGCCTTCCCGGGTAGAGAAGGCTTTATTTTGATAGTTATAAAGTCTGTAGTTTATTTCAATTTAAAAATAACGCCTACCTGGAAATTGGTGATATCATATCCGGCTTCTGCATTAAAGCCAAAACGGGGTGCTACAAAATAGGACGCACCTATGAAAGCTCCCAATACGGGGATGACCTGGTCGTAATCTACTTTGTTGTTATTGCGGTAATCGTAATGGTGAAAACCGATACCCGGGGCAATACCTGCGTAGGTGTCAAGCCCACGCACTTTCCATCCGTAATGCCAGGCAGATCTCATGGCAATTACAGCGGTATGGCTGCGGTAATTATCGTAATAACCGCCATTGGAAAAGGATACACCTGTTTCAACACCCAGGCTAATGGCACCGGGGCCGGCATGCCAGATACCCCATTCTACTGCGGCCTTCATGCCCAGGGGTGAATTATAATAGCTGCCTTTGTATTCACTGCCTACGCCAATACCAAGGTTAAGGGTAGTGCTTCCAACCCTGAAAGGGGTAACGGGGCCTTTTGTCTGTGCATGTAACTGTTGGTTAATACCTGTGCTGAGGGTTGCCAGGGCCAACGCCAGAAATGTTAGTTTTTTCATAATGGCCCTACTAACAAACTTAATGCCATTGCAGTTATGGCTATTATTAAGGTTTTGAAAAAAATGAATGACTTGTGCTAATTCAGAATCGTGGAATCCGCTTCCCGGTTTGGGGAATTTGTCCTGACTGCCGGCAGCTTTTTCGATAATTATTTGTTAGCAGCTAAAAAGGGAGACCCAGTGGGTCTCCCTGTACAATTTTATAGTGGTGTACTTAATTGTTACCAATCAAATCAATCTCTCCCTGCAGTTCCGGCTGTTTGGGATCGGCCCCGTAACTGTTTTCACCGGGTGTGCCGTCGGTGCAGGCCAGTACAAGATTGTAAATAGGAATGAGCAGGTACCAACCACTTCTGTCTGTATCGTGCATTCTTCTGACGCCCACAGCAATTGAAGGGATGATGACTGCCAGCGCAAAGATGGCCTGGAGCAAGGGTGTTCCGGTTGTCTGATCCACAAAAAGTAGAACAAGGGAAAAAATGTAGTAAAATAGTATAAAGTACCAGTATTCTTTTCTTCTTGACCTTCCCCTAAAATCAGCATACTTTTTTAGTGCCAGTAAAAACCATTTCATAGAATATAAAGTTTAGTGTCCTACTCATATGGCTTTTCGGTTACGCCCCGTTTGAATGGTAGCTGGTCTCCATGGATATTCAATGCACGGCACAGGGCTGCGCAATAAACAGGACTAAAGATAAAAGGTGAAAACGGGATTTGCAAGTGCTGGGAAAGAACGCTACCGGGTTGCCGCATTTATGTGCTGCAGCGAAAGCCCCGTGGCGCTGCGGGGTTTAAACCCTGCCCATTGCCCCTGGTTGGCATTTTCTTTCAGCGACAGGTATTTTGCATAATCCTGTTTTTTTAGCAGGGTGCCCAGGAAAGCGGTAACAAAATGCTGGTTGATATTATTGATTTTTTTTTCGTTCCACGCGGGTTCGGCATAATGGTAATAATCGTCCATCTTCATGCCGGGCAGCATGGTTTCAGGCGCAGGCGGATTGGGGGCAGTATTGTGCCGTGCATTTTCGTAGGTGAGCAGGTAACGGTCTGCATTAACCGCGGCCTGGAAAATAGCTTTGGTGCCTTTTTCGTAGCCGGATACATCATCCTGGCTGCCGGCGATAAGGAATACAGGTGTATGCAGTCCTGCCAGCCCGGCACTGTCCCAAACGCCCCGCTCCATACCCCATGGAGCAAAGGCTACTACTGCTTTGATGCGTGCATCCTGTGATGCAGCGAATGCCGTATTATTGCTGAGCCTGCTTTCAATAGCTTTACTGCCGGCAGTAAGTGCGCCAAAGAAACCCGCCAGTTTGCTGCTATAGCCCGCGCCTGCCACATTCAGTACACCATAGCCGCCCATTGAGTAGCCCAGCAGGGCCGTGTTGTCGGCGTCCGCCAATCCCGCCAGGAAACTGGCTGCGCCTGTTTTGCTCAGTGTGGCCACCTGGTTCAATACAAATAAAATATCCGGGGCACGGTTCAGCAGGGTGCTGGCAAAGCCCGCCTGGTCTGCATGGGTTGATTCAGTATGATCAATGGCCACTACCACATAGCCTTTAGAGGCCAGGTTTTCTGTGAGATAAGTTAACAACACCCTTGACCCCGGGTAACCGTGAGAAACAATTACCAGCGGAAAAGGACCGCCCGTTAGCAGGGGGGCGGCATCGCGCTGGCTGC
>JANPGT010000773.1:0-4520 GCA_031424135.1 Chitinophagaceae bacterium | reverse complement strand
TACGTTCTTCGACCATTGTTATGCAATCATCCACCGGACACATGATCTTACAGAGATTGCAACCCACACATTCTTCTTCTTTGATGGTGTATTTATTATAGGGATTGCCATATTCCATTTTGATCGACTGGTGTGAAGTGTCTTCACAGGCAATATAACATAAACCACAATGAATGCATTTATCCTGGTTGATATTGGCAACAATATGAAAATTGATATCCAGCTCTTCCCAGTTAGTTACTGCGCCTACCGACTTGCCTACAAAATCATCCAGTGTGGCAAAACCTTTTTCATCCATCCAGTTGTTCAATCCTTCACACATATCTTCCACAATGCGGAAGCCATATTTCATGGCGGCTGTACATACCTGTACGTTAGACGCTCCCAGCAGCATAAATTCTACCGCATCTTTCCAGTTGCTGATGCCGCCAATGCCTGAAACAGGCACCTTACGCGTAACAGGGTTTTGTGCAATGGTCGTCAGCATTTTCAGGGCAATGGGTTTTACTGCCGGTCCACAGTAACCTCCGAACGTTGTCTTGCCACCTACATTGGGATTGGGTACCAGGCTATCCAGGTCAACACCTGTTACAGACTGGATGGTGTTAATCAGTGAGAGGGCATGCGTACCTGCTTCAACTACGGCCTTGCCGGTGGGCACCACGGAATGTACATTGGGCGTTAGTTTTGTTATCACGGGTATCGTAGCTTTCTCCATCACCCATTCTACCACCATCTTTGCTATTTCCGGGTCCTGGCCCACGGCAGCGCCCATGCCGCGTTCTGTCATTCCATGCGGGCAACCAAAATTTAATTCAAAACCCATAGCCCCGGCATCTTCACATTTTTTGATAAGGTCATGCCAGCTCTGTTTATCATTGTCGGCCATCAGCGATACTATCATTGCCCTGTCGGGGAATAGTTTCACCACTTCGGTGATTTCTTTCAGGTTAATGGCCAGCGGGCGGTCGCTGATGAGTTCAATATTATTAAAACCCATGGCCCTTACGCCGTTAAAATCAACAGAAGAATAACGGGAAGAGACATTTTTTACCTGGCTGCCCAGGGTTTTCCAGACAACGCCGCCCCAGCCCGCTTCCAAGGCGCGTACTACATTTACTTTTTTATCCGTTGGCGGGGCACTGGCCAGCCAGAAGGGGTTGGGCGATTTAATGCCAAGGAAGTTTGATGATATGTCTGCCACAGGGATTATTTTAAATGTTGAATTTTAAATGTTGAATTATGGAGCGGACTGTACCTGATTTGGACCGGCCTGGCTGGTCTTTACAATTTTGGTCAGGATATTGACGATATGTTCTGCATTTACTAAATGGGATGAATAGTCTATTGCCGCCAGTTTGCTTTGGCTCAATAATTTTAGCCAATACCTGGTTTCCCTTGCTTCTTTGGATGCTATTGACATTTTTGAAATAAAATCCTTTCTTGATTGGGCTGCAATGGCTTCTTCAACATTTGCTCCGATGCTGGTGCCACTTCTCATCAGTTGTTTCGAAAGAATAAACTCTTTTTTATCAGTAAGCGTTTTATATAATTCAACAATCTGTAATGCAAAATTAAAGCTCATTTCTACTATTTTATTTTCACTTTTCATAGATATAATTTATAAGGTGTAAGTAATTGAGAAAAGAAAGCATTCAAAATTTACAATTCAACATTTAAAATAAATACTTCAGTATTGCTGCTGCTCCATCTTTGCCTGCCTGTACGGCGTCTACCACTTCCTTGCCGCCATTGACTGCATCGCCACCGGCAAAGACGCCTGGCAAGTTGGTGATGGCTTTATCCTTCACCTGCAGTTTACCATGCTGATTGCTTAATTGACTATCACTTACCAATTTTTCAAAAGGCAGTTGGCCGGCGGCTTTAATAATCATATCCACTTCCAGTACAAATGTTTCGCCGGTAGCAACCGGGCTGCGCCTGCCGCTTTCATCCGGTGCGCCCAATTGCATCACACTGCAAACCAATTGTGCACATTTGCCGTTGTTGCCAATAATTTCTTTTGGTGCGGCCAGCCAGATAATCTTGCAGCCATCCAGTTTTGCAATGTCCAGTTCCACGTCTGTGCAGGGTTTTTCTGCTTCTGTTCTCCTGTATATCAGCGTTACTTCGCTGGCGCCTAAACGCCTGGCCTGCGTTGCTGCATCAATGGCCGTCATGCCCATACCAATCACGGCTACTTTATCGCCTACTGCTGTGGCGGCATAGGGATGGTTACGCAGGTGATAAATAAATGAAATGGCATCTTCTACTCCCTGCAGGTCTTCGCCGGGAATATCCAGCCGCCGCGCCTGGCCAACGCCGATGCCGATGTATACTGCATCATATTGCTTTTGCAGGTCTGCCAGTGTGATGTTTTTTCCCAATTCCTGGTTGTACCGGATATCTATACCACCGATGCCGGTGATATAGTTGACTTCGTCTTCGCAAAACTGCGGTGTTACTTTATAGGCGGCAATGCCATAGGTCATTAAGCCGCCACCCCGGCTTTCTTTCTCAAAAATAGTTGCGTCTACTCCCTGTCTTGATAACATATGCGCACAGCTGAGCCCTGCTGGTCCTGCCCCTATGATGGCCACTTTTTTTCCGGTAGGCGCTGCACGTGTAAACAACTGCCAGTTTTTCTGCAGTGCATTTTCAGTGGCATAGCGCTGTAATTTGGCAATGGGGATGGCCTCTTCTTCCATCAGGTTGAATACGCAGGCGCCTTCGCAGAGTTTTTCCACCGGGCAAACCTTGCTGCAGCCGGCACCCATAATATTGCTGTTGAAAATGGTATGAGCCGAACCTTTCAGGTCACCTGTAGTGATCTGTTTGATAAATTTTGGTACATTGATACCGGTGGGGCAGCTTTTGGTGCAGGGCGCATCATAGCAAAACAGGCAGCGGTTGGCTTCCACCAGCGCCGCATTGGAGGTGTCAAACGGCGGGTGGATATCGCTGAAGTTTTTCCCGTATTGCTCCTCACTTAAGCGGTTATCTTTAATCATTATTTTACATTTTGTATTTTAAATATTGAATGCTATGCCATGCAGGGCCTTTACCAGCCAGTGCATTTAAAATACATCATTCAAAATTTATAATAAATCAGGGTGCTGTAACAGCACCATAGGTCTCCGGTCTTCTGTCGCGGAAAAACTGCCATTTGCTTCTTACTTCTTCAATCATATCCAAATCAAAATCTGCTATCAACAATTCATCTTTATCTTCTGATGCGCAGGCGAAGATTTCACCCCGCGGATTTACAAAATAAGAAGTACCATAAAATTTACCCAGGTTCCAGGGTGCTTCGGTACCCACCCTGTTAATGCATCCCATAAAATAACCGTTGGCCACGGCATGTGCCGGCTGTTCCAGTTTCCAGAGGTATTGCGATTGCCCCACCGTGGTGGCGGAGGGGTTATAGACAATCTCTGCGCCATTCAATCCCAGGCACCTCGCGCCATCCGGGAAATGACGGTCATAACAGATATAGACACCTATTTTCGCATACCTGGTTTGAAAGACGGGATAACCCAGGTTGCCCGGCTTAAAGAAAAATTTCTCCCAGAAGCCACCTGTATGGGGAATATGTGTTTTCCGGTACTTGCCCAGGTAAGATCCATCTGCATCAATCACTGCGGCAGTATTGTATAAGATGCCTGCCTGTTCTTTTTCATAGACAGGCACAATAATGACCATATTGTATTTTTTTGCATAAGCCTGCATCAGTGCCGTACTGGGGCCGGGTACTGTTTCAGCACTCTGGTACCAGGCGGCATTTTGTCCGGGGCAGAAATAAGGCGTATTGAATATTTCCTGGAAGCAGAGAATTTGCACTCCTTTTTCGCCGGCGGCTTCAATCAGCGGGATATGTTTCTGCAGCATGGCTTCCTTGATTTCTTCAATGCTACCCTCGCCCTCTGTTTTTGGAAGCGACATTTGAATGAGTCCTGATTTGATGATTCTTGCCATAATTATTTGTCTGAACTATGATTTATAAGATTTATATGATTGTATGATGGCTGATAATTTCCCGCAAAGAAGCAAAGTAATAAAGATGCAAAGCCGCAGACGAATCTTTGCCCCTTTTGCTTCTTTGCGTGAAATCTATATCGTTTGCGCTACTTTCTTTCTTTTAATAAACTGTCCATAGCCCTTTTCTACCAGGCAGTTGTTTTCCGCAATGGCAATCCTTCCTCTCAGCAACACTGTTTTTACCTTGCCGGTAAGTTCCCAGCCCTCGTACCCACTGTAATCTACATTCATATGGTGCGTGGCGGCAGACAGCACATGTTTTTCATTGGGGTCAAAAATGATAATATCTGCATCACTGCCCACGGCAATGCAGCCCTTGCGGGGATGCATACCGAATATTTTTGCGGCATTGGTACTGGTAACTTCTACATATTTGTTCAGGGTGATCTTTCCTTTGGCCACGCCTTCGCTGTACAGCAGTTCCATCCTGTTTTCTATAGCAGGGTGGCCATTGGGGATTTTGGAGAAATCGTCTTTGCCCA
>JANPGT010000772.1:0-3839 GCA_031424135.1 Chitinophagaceae bacterium | reverse complement strand
TGGTTCCGATGCAGTAGCGGGCGTTATCAATATCATCACCAAAAAACAGGGCAGCAATAAGCCGTTTGGCGCCAACGCCAGCATTGCGGGCGGCAGCTATGGCAGTTTTAAAGGAACTGCAGGCATTGGCGGCAAGGCCGGCATCATCAATTACAACCTGCAGTATTCCAGGTTGCAGTCAGACGGATTCTCTGCTGCCTGGGATGAAACCAAAAACAACAATTTTGACAGGGATGGTTTTAAGCAGGATGCGCTGAGCGCCAGCCTTGGTATACAAGCCAGTAAAAACTGGCAATTGCGCACCTACGCACAATATGGTAAATACAAAGCCGATATTGACGATGCCGCGACCATTGACGATAAAAACAATACGCTGGAAAATAAAAACCTGCAGCTGGGTGTTGCTTCCGTTAACCAGTTTAAAAATGTCAGCCTGCATGTGAACCTGAACATGAATAATACAGCGCGCAGACTGGATGATGAAAAAAATATTCCTGCAGATCCCAATGATTACGACCCGTTCCATGGGTCGTACAAGGGCAGGTCATTATTTGCAGAAGCATTTACCAATATAAATATCAGCCAGCATTTTGGTGTACTGGCGGGAGCTGATTTTCGCGGACAACGTGCAGATATTGCAAGCAGCTACGGAGATCTTGGGCACGACAGTCTTAAAGCAAACCAGGTAAGTGGCTATGCATCTGTGTTCCTTAGTGGTTTAAACGGCTTTAATGCAGAACTGGGTGCCAGGCTTACCCATCATTCTGTATTTGGATCGGCCTTTACCTGGTCATTTAACCCGTCTTACTTAATCAACAAGCAGGTAAAATTATTTGCCAATATCGCTTCCGGTTTCCGGGCACCTTCTTTGTACAACCTGGCATCTGAGTATGGTAACACCGGGCTGAAACCAGAGAAGTCCATGTCGTACGAAGCAGGCATACAATACATCAACAGCAGCAATACCGCCAATGTACGTGTCACTTATTTTAACCGGGTCATCAAAGACGTGATCATTTTTAAGTCGCTGTTTGTGGCGCCTTATGGCCAGTACGACAATGCAGATAAACAGCAAGACCATGGTTTTGAAGCAGAAGCCACCCTGCGGCCGGCAGATAAATGGACCATTACTGCTAATTATGCTTTTACAGACGGGAAGGTGAGCACAGTGTCTGCTGCCACTTCAAAAGATACCAGTTTTTATAACCTGTACCGCAGGCCCAAAAACAGTTTCAATACCAGCATTGGTTACCAGGCGGGTAAAAAATGGTTTACAAGTATTGGCTTTCGCTGGCTCGACAAAAGAGACGATCTTTTTTTTAATTCCAGCACGTTTGCAACAGAAAAGAAAGTGCTGGGTGCTTATTACAACCTGGACCTTTACGCTTCATATCAACCGGTATCCATCCTGAAAGTATTTATCGATTTGCGTAATATTACTAACCAGCAGTATTTTGAATTATACGGATACAACAGCCGCCGGTTTAATTTTATGGCCGGTGTGATGGTAAATTTCTAATATAACAGTTATGCACATAGAAAAAATAAACACCCGCAGTTTACTGGTAACCCTGTTTATACTGATAGTAGCCGCCGTAAGGGTAGGCATCAATTTCAGCGGGCAATTACATCCGCTGACCAGTTTCTCACCCATTGGCGCCATGGCATTGTTTGGTGGTGCTTATTTCAGCAAGCGCAGCAGCTCTTTTACAGTGCCATTGCTGACACTGTTTGTGAGTGATGCTATACTGGCCATGACGGTATACGCTAAATATGGCAACGGCATACTCTACAGCGGCTGGTACTGGGTATACGGTGCTTTTGCCCTGATGGTAGTAGTGGGCAAGTTGTTGCTGCGCGGTGTTACGGTGAAGAATGTGCTGATAGCATCACTGAGCATAACGTTTATACATTGGGTGGTAACCGATATGGGTGTTTGGCTCGGCAGCAGCCATTACCCACAAACCATTGCCGGTTTCTGGGCCTGCCTGGCAGCCGCTATTCCATTTGAAAGAAATTTTTTATTGGGAACCCTGTTTTATTCGGCAATTATGTTTGGCTGCTTTGAATGGCTGCTGAAACGTTACAGGCCGGTAGCAATGGCAAACTAATCTGGCGATTTTATCGTGCCACGGTGAACCGGTTGGGATAAGTCCTGAAGAAGCAACCGTGGCACGTAAAATCACCCCCCTTCCACCTTATAGCTTTTCCCATGTGCAAACATGAACATAAAATTTGTCCGCGCTGTAACAATATTTTTGAATGCAAGGCGGGCGATATCAGTAAATGTCAATGCTTTACTGTAAAACTGAACGATGCGGAGCGGGATTTTCTGGCGCGCAGCTATGCCGATTGCTTATGCGCCGGCTGTATGCAGGCCGTAAGAACCGCTTATAACCAGGCGCAGCTGGAAATCCAGTTGAAACAGGCTTTTGGGCTGAGGTAAAGTGTAAGTGTCTAAATGCTTTTTTAGGCTGTTTGAAGGTTGGCCCCCAATTCCAAATTACCAATTCCCAATAGAATGTCGTTTAGTTAAGGATGATTATTGGTAGCTCGAAGAGCTGCTCTGTGCGCCTTCAGCGAAAACTTCACCACGGAGACACAATGACACAGCGCATCACAGGGGATTACTTAGTGCTTTTCTGTGCCTTATGTGCACCGTGGCGAAAAAATTGTTCCCGCAGGGAACCGGCAAAAAGGGCATATGGAAAGCCGCTTCGCGGCTTAACTAAAAGACATTGAATTCCTAATTCCTCCATTACCCGCTACCTTTGCAAAAATCACGCACATGGATTTTAACTATAGTGAGCTGCTCACCGTTTCATTTACCTTATTTGCCATTATAGATATTATTGGCTCCATCCCCATCCTGATAACACTGAAGGAGAAGATGGGCGGTATTC
The DNA here is from genome assembly GCA_031424135.1 of Chitinophagaceae bacterium. Classification (GTDB taxonomy): domain Bacteria; phylum Bacteroidota; class Bacteroidia; order Chitinophagales; family Chitinophagaceae; genus JACMLD01. The sequence continues at coordinate 936 of JANPGT010000772.1, read as the reverse complement.
ATGCATTGAAAGCAACGGTGATTTCCGGTGCGCTGATGGTATTGTTCCTTTTTATAGGCGAAAGTTTCCTGCATATCCTGGGGCTGGATAAAAGATCCTTTGCGGTGGGTGGGTCCATTGTCATTTTTATTCTTGGCCTGGAGATGGTGTTGGGCATTGAGTTTTTCAAAAGCGATAAAAATGCCAAGTCAAGTGTGGCGGTACCCATTGCTTTTCCCATTATTGCCGGCTCAGGTACGCTTACTACTATTATGTCTTTGAAAGCCAACTACAACGATCAGAATATACTGATTGCCATATTAATCAACCTGGTAGTGGTCTTTACAGTATTGAAATCGCTCAATTTTTTAGAAAAACTACTGGGACCAGCAGGTTTGATTGCCATCCGAAAATTTTTTGGCGTAATATTGCTGGCCATTGCGGTAAAAATCTTTGCCAGCAATGCACCGGGGTTGATAAAATAGTGTGAAAGTGTGGAAATATGAGGAGTGTGAAAATACTTTTGCCCGACTAGCTCTTTTGTAAGTGAAACTGACATCGCGGCATTTCCACATTTGCCACATTACTCATATTTACACATTTTTCTGGTCTCGTAGTACAATGGATAGTATAAGGGTCTCCGAAGCCCTGGATCCAGGTTCGATTCCTGGCGGGACCACTTCACTGGAAAGGTGCTTTTTTCTGCCGCCTTTCCGGTTTTCATTTCCTCCCAAACCCTTTCCCAGCGTATATATTAGCCGAACCGCCTCATTCAATCTGGTGGTTCGATATCGAAATCCATCAAAAACAAGTTTTTCAGGGTATATTGAACCAATGATTTGCCGCTTCTGCGCAACTGTCCACTCTTCATACAAGGTATCCAAACGGCCAAGATTGCCAATTGCCTTTTCTAATAATCCATCAATACTCTTTTCTGTCTGGGAAGTTGCTGCCAGT
>JANPGT010000771.1:0-6317 GCA_031424135.1 Chitinophagaceae bacterium | reverse complement strand
CCGCTTTTTCCAGCCTGCAGTTTGTGTATGTGCTGGAAGACCTGCAGCGGGAAGAGCGTGAAAAATTGGAAGATCCTTATAAGAAAGGTAAATGAGCAGACTTGTAAAAAATATCATCCGTTTTGCCCTGTTTATACTGGTGCAGGTGTTCGTGCTGCACCAGGTACCCACTTTGCATAAATTCATTACGCCTTACCTGTATTTCCTCTTTATTATCTGGCTGCCTTTTAATACAGGCCGTGGTCCGCTGATGCTGATCTCCTTTTTATTTGGTTTAACACTGGATTACTTTCTTAAAACGCCCGGACTGCATGCTGCTGCCTGCGTACTGGTGGCTTATGTAAGACCATTTTTAATCAACCTGCTGATACGCCAGGAGGGAGACGAACAGAATTACGCTTCCCCTTCTATGGTAAGCATGGGATGGGCGCCTTATTTTACGCTGGTTTTTATACTTACCCTGCTGCACCACAGCTACCTGGTATTCCTGGAATGGATGCAGTTTGGCACTTTCCTTTTTTTTATGGGAAAAACCCTGGCTACAACCGGCGTCAGCATGCTGCTGATACTGATTACAGAATTGTTATTCTTCCGCAAAGAGAAGTTTCGCACCAATACAGTGTAATCGTGAATCGTCAGTCGTCAGACCTGAGTCAAAGCCGCGTCAGCCACTCACGATTCACCACTCGCGCCTCACGATCAACGTTCTAAAAGAAAAATAAATCTTTATCCCATCACAATAAAATAGTTCATTTCTTCATTCGTACTTTGCACTCCGTAATTCCGCTTCCACACTATGTCCGTTTTTAATCAGTCGCGCAGCAATATTATCAGGCTTATTTTCCTGGGTGTCTTTATTATTATCCTCGGTCAGTTAATCAACCTGCAACTCGTTTCAGATAAATACAAGGCCGCGGCCATGAACAATGCGCTTTTTGCCAAGGTGGTGTATCCCGACAGGGGCATTATTTACGACCGCAAAGACAAGGCTATTCTGAACAATACTATTATGTACGACCTGGTGGTAACGCCCACCCAGGTAAAAAATATAGATACCACGGCACTTTGTGGGTTGCTGGGTATAGATACAACAGAATTCAGGCGGCGGATGATTGAAGCTATTATCAAAAATACCCGGTTCCGCCCTTCTGTTTTTGAAGACCTGCTGCCCCAGGGTTTATACGCCAGGCTGGATGAAAATATCTGGAAATTCCCAGGCTTTGACCTGGTAGAAAGACCCGTAAGAAAATATCCTTTCAATGCGGCAGCGCATATTATGGGCTATGTGGGCGAAGCAGATTCTTCTGTCATCAAAAGATCAAACGGATTTTACCGGCTGGGTGACTATGTTGGTAGAAGTGGCCTGGAACAATATTATGAAGGCGTACTGATGGGCCAGCGCGGGGTGAAGTATATTATTAAAGACAATAAAAACCGTTTGCAGGGCAGTTATGAAAAAGGCCTGTACGACACCGCCGCAGTGGCCGGTCGTGGATTGCGCACCTATATTGATATTGAAGTGCAGCAGCTGGCAGAAAGACTTATGAGCAATAAGGTGGGGGCGGTAGTAGCCATCGAACCCAAAACCGGGGGTATTATAGCGATGGTATCCGGACCTAACTTCGATCCAAACCTTCTTACGGGACCAGAAAAGCAGGAGAATTTTAATAAGATGTTGAGAGATGTAAGCAGCCCGCTCAGTAACCGGGCCATCCAGGGTACCTATCCACCGGGTTCTACTTATAAACCTTTAGGCGCACTGGTGGCATTGGATGAAGGGGTAATTACCCCCAGCTATGGCATCGGCTGCAGCGGCGCTTACTACGGTTGCAACCGACCGGTAAAATGTACTGAGCATTGGGCTGGCCACGCGGCCAACCTGCGTTTGGGCATTTCGTGGAGCTGTAATTCATTTTTCAGCAGTGTTTTCAGGCAAACAGTTGACAATCCAAAATACCGTAATGTGCGGAAAGGACTTACGGAATGGAATAAGTACATGACCGCTTTTGGCTATGGCCATCGCCTGGGTGTAGACCTGCCAAGTGAGTACAATGGTAATATTCCTGATACAGCAGACTATGATAAAGAATACCGCGGTCAGTGGAGTTCCTGTACCATGGTAACCCTGGGTATTGGCCAGGATAAAATGACCGCCACGCCCATGCAGATTGCCAATGCCATTTCCATTGTGGCCAATAAAGGATACTATTATATACCCCATTTTGTAGAAAAAATAGATGCAGAAACAAAAGATGACACCGCCGTATTAAACAGGTACCGTTTTAAACACGAGGTGCTGACGCATATACCAGACAGCTCTTTTGAAGATGTAATTGATGGTATGGAAGGCGTGATGCAGGTCGGAACCGGTAAAGGACTTCCAAAGATACCCGGTATCAACGTTTGCGGTAAAACAGGCACGGCGGAAAACTATCATCATGGCATCAAACAAAAAGACCACTCCATCTTTGTTTGTTTTGCACCCAGGGAGAATCCTAAAATTGTAATTGCCGTGGTAGTACAGAATGGTGGTTTTGGTGCCGCAGCTGCGGGACCCATTGCCAACCTGTTGCTGGAGAAATACCTCACTGACAGCCTGCGGGCAGACAGCAGAAAGGAGGCCGACCGTGTGGCAGCTATTAACCTCATTCCTAAATATTTTGCTGCCGAGCAATACACCGCCGATTCACTGCGGGTATTTAATTACTTTAAACTCACCAATGATACCAGCGTCATAAAGAAATTTTTGCGCAGGGAGCGGCCCGATACGCCAGCGCCCGTAAGAGATGGCAGGAAACCGGTAACCGTTGCCGATCCTGCCCTGAAACCAAGAACCGTTATGAAAATCCGTAAACCTTCAGCAACTACCTGACTGTAATGAACCAGAAAAATCCCGCGATATCGAAAGGTGTAGATTGGTTGCTGGTATGGTTGTACCTGATACTGGTTGCCATTGGCATCCTCAGCATTTTTGCTACTACCTATAAAGAAGGCGATAGTATCGCACAGGGCCTGCTGGGTTTTAAAACCGATTACAGCAAGCAGTTTTATTTTTTTATGGTAAGCGGCATGCTGGCTACTTTTGTACTGATCACAGACAGTAAGTTTTTTACGGCTACCGCCAATATTGCTTATACCATTGGTATTTTTTTATTGCTGCTGGTATTTCCTTTTCACAGCAATATCAAAGGGACAGAATCCATTATTAAACTGGGCAGCTTTAACCTGCAGCCGGCAGAGATGTGTAAACTCTTTGTGAACCTGGCCCTGGCCAAATACCTTTCGCGGATAGAAACTGATTTTAAGAAAACAAAATCGCAGTTGATTGCGGCTGCCATTGCACTGGTACCGGCCATCATGAGTATTGCACAAAGTGAAACCGGGCTGGCACTGGTTTATTTTTCTTTTTTCCTGGTAATGTTCCGCGAAGGTCTGCCGGCAGTTATCCTGGTAGTGGGCTTCTCGCTGGGTGCGCTGGTGGTGGCTACACTGATAGTGCCTCCCAACACACTGGCCATTGCCCTTACCGTGATAGCATTGATTGCCGTGTATATTATGAGAAGGCAGATAAAACGCAGAAAAGACATATTGCTTTCCATTGCCGTATTATGGCTGATCTGCGTAAGCATACAGCGCTTTGCGGTGCCCTTTGCTTTTAAACATGTACTGAAACCCTACCAGGTAGAGCGCATCTACAGCACCATTGGTAAAGACGTGCCTGAAGAATATGTAAAGGGTAATACCATACAGGACGATCCGGAAAAAGCCAGCAAGAAAAAGGAAGCTGGTGATTATAATGTGAAGCAGAGTAAAATTGCCATCGGCAGCGGCGGCCTTTTTGGTAAAGGACTCTTAAAAGGAACGCAAACCAGGAATGGCTTTGTCCCTGAGCAAAGAACCGATTTTATTTTTTGCACCATTGGAGAAGGCTTTGGCTTTATCGGTAGTTTCCTGTTATTGTCTATTTACCTTTTGCTGATAATGCGTATTGTAACCATTGCAGAGCGGCAGCGAAGTGTGTTCAGCCGCTGTTATGCGTATGGTGTGGCTTCTGTTATCTTCTTTCATATCACCATCAATATTTGTATGACCATTGGCCTTGCGCCGGTAATTGGTATTCCCCTGCCATTTATCAGTTATGGTGGTACGGCCCTGCTGACTTTCACTATGTTATTGTTTATTCTGATACGCCTGGATGCCGACCGGCAAATGGTGCTGCGGTAAGCGCACACGGATGACACGGATTGGACAGATGTAAAAGGATACTATTATTACAACACCCGCATAATGACCGGTAACCTCTTGGTAAAAGTTTATTAGCCCTGGCTGAAAGACATTATTTATGCTTTAAGGGCAAAAAATCTGCATTTATCCGTTTAATCCGTGTCATCCGTGTGCTTCTTTGACAGAAATTTGCCCCATGAAAATTATTCCTCTCAGTGAAGGCGCATTCACCATCGATAAAACAAAATTATTTGTATCGTTTAATAAAGAAGCAGATGATCTGCAGCAGCGTGCCACAGGCAGTTTGCTGGTAGAAGTGCAACCCTTTGTACTGGTTACTTCTGAAGATGTGCTGCTGCTGGACACCGGCCTGGGATTTGAAGAGGAGGGCGTATTGCAACTGCATCATAACCTGATGAACGCCGGCATCAACCCTTCTGAAATTACCAAAGTGCTGATGACCCACCTGCACAAGGATCATGCGGGCGGCATCAGTAAAAAAAACCAGCAGACCGGCAAATTTGAACTGGCTTTTCCACAGGCCACTTACTATATCCAGGAACAGGAACTGGCTTTTGCCCTTGAAAAAGGCCTACCCTCGTATATACCCGAAGAACTGCAGTGTCTTAAAAACGCTTCTAATACACAGCTGCTGCAGGGCAACGGCGTACTGAATGGGTATATAAAGTACGAGGTGACAGGTGCACACAGCCCTTACCACCAGGTTTTCTGGATTGCTGATGCCGGGGAAAAAGTCTTTTTTGGTGGTGATGATGCACCACAACTGGGACAAATGAAAAACAGGTTCATTGCCAAATATGATTTTGACGGCAAAAAATGCATGGAGCTGCGGCAGCAATGGTGGCAGCAGGGCGAAGCAGGCAACTGGACTTATTTGTTTTACCACGATATTAAGACGCCGGTGTTTCATCATTGAAACTAAGGGCGTAAGCAGAAAAGGAAGGAGAAACCTGCTGTTTCCTGTTTATGCTGCGGTTTGATCTCTTAAAGCGAAGCCCGGCTTGCGTGCATTGAACTGTTATTGTATAGCCAGGGTGCGTGTCTCACGCACCGGAAGATACTGCGGCCAGTATTAACGCATGGTTGCTTATTTGTCCCACATTAAAAGACCTTACCCTTCTTATACAGCAGCGTGGTTTTTGAAAAGGAATCAGTAATTTAGGTATCATTTAACCGCCTGCTGTATGATGCCCATTTTCCGGAAAAAATCTTTGCTGATTATTGCCGCCCTTGTTATTGGCGTGGTCGTTTTTATTTATACAGCCGGCCGTCAAACCATCGACTACAATACCCAGGTAAAGCCCATTTTTAACAAGAACTGTATTACCTGCCATGGCGGCGTGCGCCGCAAGGCGGGGTTTAGTTTACTTTTTCGCTCAGAGGCACTTGCCAATACAGAATCGGGCAAACCCGCCATTATCCCGGGAGACCCGGATCATAGCGAAATGATACGCCGCCTCACACTAAAAGATCCCGAAGAAAGAATGCCTTACCGGCATGCACCACTTGCTGCAAAGGAAATTGATATTTTACGCAACTGGGTTAAACAGGGCGCTCAGTGGGGAGATCATTGGGCTTATACAGCGGTAAAGCCCACTGCGGTTCCTTCAGAAGGAAAATTGCTGGGCTTTCTGGGCGCTTCAAAAGAAGATTGGGCTAAGAACGATATCGACCATTTTATTCTGCAAAAACTACAGGAGAAAAAACTCACCCATTCGGCGCAGGCAGATAAGGCTACTTTGCTGAGAAGGGTGAGTATGGATATCATTGGTATGCCTGCTGCTGATAAACTGGCGCAGCAATTTTATGCTGATAAATCTGATAAGGCATATGAAAACATCGTTGACAGCCTTCTCTCCTCTGATCACTACGGTGAAAAATGGGCTGCCATGTGGTTGGACCTTGCCCGCTATGCAGACACCAAGGGCTACGAAAGAGATGATGCGCGTACCATCTGGCGCTACCGCGACTGGCTGATTAAAGCATTTAACGACAACAAACCCTACGACCAGTTTCTGACAGAGCAGCTGGCAGGCGATCTGTTGCCCAACCCCACAGATGCCCAAATGATT
>JANPGT010000770.1:0-7322 GCA_031424135.1 Chitinophagaceae bacterium | reverse complement strand
CATCCTGATTTTTTTCTGGGACCCGATGGAAGCACAACCACATGACCCAGACGTAAAGGCCCTGTTGCGGCTGGCCGTTTGCTGGAACATCCCCATGGCCTGCGACCGCGCCACAGCCGATTTTTTATTTACTTCTCCGTTGATGCACGATAATTACGAATGCAGCATACCTGATTATTCTACTTACCTCCAGCGTAAAGTATAAAACATCTTCGATGCCATGAGAGTGCGCACGGATTGAACGGATTAAACTCAGTTACCCCTTATTGGCAAGCAGGGTTTGCGAGCAATAATTCTTCTGACTGCCAAATTAAAATCCGTCATATCCGTGTCATCCGTGTGCTATTGTATTTACCTTTAACCGCCTGCCTTTCCTATCTACCCAAACAAATAATTAAGCATACACATGAGAAAAATGATTCTTTTCGGTGCGCTTTACCTAACAGCCACCCAGCTTATTGCACAGTCTAAACCGCTGATGGGATTTACAGAAGCTGCCTCCAGACAACAGGTAGCAAAAGAGCAAAAATTTGATGCCGCACTAAGTGCCAAAAATGTAGATCAATATCTTAAAGACATGTCGGCCCGGCCCCACCATATCGGTTCTCCCGGCGGCAAAGCGGTGGCAGAATATATCCTCAACAATTTCAAAAGCTGGGGTTACGATGCAGAAATAGAAACCTTTATGGTACTGTTTCCTACACCTAAAGAGCGATTGCTTGAAATGGTAGAACCCGTAAAATACAAAGCCCTGCTGTCTGAGCCCGCATTAAAAGAAGATCCAACTTCCAGCCAGGCCGCAGAACAATTGCCCGTATACAATGCCTGGAGTGCTGACGGAGACGTAACCGGTGAATTGGTATTTGTAAATTACGGCATTCCTGCAGATTACGATCAGCTGGAGCGTTTAGGCATCAGCGTGAAAGGTAAAATAGTTATCGCCAAGTATGGCCGTTCCTGGAGAGGCATCAAACCAAAAGTGGCGCAGGAACATGGCGCTATTGGCTGTATCATTTATTCTGACCCCAAAGAAGATGGCTACTACCAGGGCGATGTGTATCCCAAAGGCGCATTTAAAAACGAATATGGCGCGCAGCGGGGCTCGGTAATGGATATGCCTGTTTATCCCGGCGATCCTTTAACGCCCGGTATTGGCGCTACAAAGGATGCTAAACGTCTGGAAAGACTGGACGCCACCAACCTGCTGAAAATACCGGTATTGCCCATCAGTTACCATGATGCCCAACCGCTGCTGAAATCGCTGGAAGGCCCCGTAGCCCCCGAAGGATGGCGCGGCGCACTGCCGTTTACTTACCATATTGGTCCCGGAAAAACAAAAGTGCATTTAAAACTTTCTTTTAGCTGGGATCTGAAACCTGCTTACGATGTGATTGCGAAAATTAAAGGATCGGAATTTCCGGATGAGTGGGTAATGCGCGGCAATCACCACGACGGATGGGTAAACGGTGCTGGGGATCCTTTAAGCGGTATGTCTGCCATGATGGAAGAGGCAAGATCCATCGGCGAACTGGTAAAAACCGGCTGGAAACCCAAACGCACCATCGTGTTCGGCGCATGGGACGGAGAAGAACCCGGCCTGCTGGGGTCTACAGAATGGGTAGAGCAGCACGCGGCGGAACTGCAGCAGAAGCTGGTGGTATATATTAATTCAGACGGCAACGGCCGCGGCTTCCTGGGGGCAGAAGGCTCGCAGGCGCTGGAGCCATTTTTAAATGAGATAGCCGGAGACGTCATTGATCCGCAAACAGGCATTACCGTACTGGAAAGAAAAAGAAACTCAGACATCATTAATGCCGGTACCATTAAACTGAAAAAAGAATTACTGGCAAAAAAGACCATCAGTATTGGCGCCCTGGGTTCTGGTTCTGACTATAGTCCGTTTATCCAGCACCTGGGTATTCCTTCTTTTAACCTTGGTTTTGGTGGAGAAGATCCCGGTGGAGAATACCATTCTATCTATGATTCTTATTACGATTACAAAACGTTTAAAGATCCTACGCTTGAATACGGCGTTGCGCTGGCCAAAGTAGCGGGCCGTACTACCCTGCGCATGGCGGATGCAGAATTACTACCTTTTGATTTTACATCACTTTCAAAAACCATTGGTGGCTATGTAACAGAAGTAGCAACACTGGCCGACAATATGCGCGAAACTACTGCGGTAGAAAACCAGCTGATCAATGAAAAAAGATATGCCTACGCGCTGGATCCAAAAGAAAAGGAAGCTGCGCCTTCAGTAAAAGACGAAGTACCTTTCTTAAACTTTGCCGGCTTACAGAATTCCATGATTGATTTTGAAAAAGCCACCAAACATTTGAGTGAAGTACTGGCATCGGGCAAATTAACCGCTGCACAGAAAAATGATATCAATAAAAAACTGTACCAGGCCGAGCAAAAACTGCTCACAGAAAAAGGACTTCCACGCCGCGGCTGGTACAGGCACAGCATCTATGCACCGGGTTTCTATACCGGTTATGGCGTGAAAACGCTGCCCGGTATCCGCGAAGCACTGGAACAAAGAAACTGGAAAGAAGCACAGGAACACGCAGATATAGATGCTGGGGTGATAAAGAATTTTGCGGCTTACCTGGAGGGGATTGCCGGAACGGTGTTGTAGATTTTGTATTATTTGTTATTAGGAAACTTTTAGTTGAAAGGGTGGGCCGTAAGTTCGGCTCACCCTTTCAATTGGCGGGCTGTTTATCGCGAGGTGCTGGCACCCCTCGCTTTATGCATGCCGCCCTTTCAGGGCGCTATGTAAGCCCTCTTATTCTTAACAGCGGCAATCAGAATTTTCTGGTTAAATTTACTGTCCATTTATAATTTTCTATGTCATTTAAACTACATGCACCCTATGCACCTGCCGGTGATCAGCCGGATGCTATCCGGCAACTGACAGAAGGCGTGCTGAACGGAGAGAAATTTCAAACACTGCTGGGCGTTACCGGTAGCGGTAAAACATTTACCGCCGCCAACCTGATTCAGAATGTACAGAAACCCACGCTGGTGCTTACACATAACAAAACACTGGTAGCGCAATTGTACGGCGAGTTCAAACAATTCTTTCCGGACAATGCCGTGGGCTATTTTGTTTCTTACTACGATTACTACCAGCCGGAAGCCTATATGCCGGTGAGCAACACCTATATTGAAAAAGATCTTTCCATCAATGAAGAGCTGGATAAACTGCGCCTGCATGCTACCACAGAATTATTGAGCGGCAGAAGAGATATCATCGTAGTGGCTTCGGTAAGCTGTATTTATGGTATGGGTAACCCTACCGACTATGAAAACGGTATCATCCGTATTCACCGCGGGCAAACCATTTCAAGGCAGGCCTTCCTGCACGCATTGGTAAACTCCCTGTACAACCGAACTCAACTTGATTTTACCCGTGGCACTTTCAGGGTAAAAGGAGATACCATTGATATCAACCTGCCTTATGTAGATTTTGGTTACCGCGTAAGTTTTTTTGGAGACGATATTGAAGAGATAGAAAGTTTTGACGTAAAAACAGGCAAACGCATCGGCAAAATGGAAAATGCCGCCATCTTCCCTGCTAATTTATACATAGCGCCCAAAGACAGAATGCAGCAGATTCTGATGGAAATACAGGATGAAATGGGCGCGCAGGTAGATTATTTTAAAAACAGCGGCAAGTTTATTGAAGCACAACGTTTAGCCGAACGCGTTAACTACGATGTGGAAATGATACGTGAGCTGGGTTATTGCAACGGGGTAGAAAACTATTCGCGCTTCTTTGATCGCCGTACACCCGGTACAAGACCCTTTTGTTTGCTGGATTATTTCCCCAAAGATTTTCTCTGTATTATAGATGAGAGCCACCAGACCATTCCGCAGGTAAGTGGTATGTACGGCGGCGACCGTAGCCGTAAGCTAATACTGGTAGACTATGGTTTCCGCCTCCCTTCTGCGCTGGATAACCGACCGCTGAATTTTCATGAATTTGAAAGCATGCTCAGCCAGACGATTTACGTCTCTGCCACACCGGGAGACTATGAACTGGAAAAAACAGGCGGTGTTGTGGTAGAGCAGGTAGTGCGGCCAACCGGTTTGCTGGATCCGCCGATTGAAATACGCCCCTCTGTAAACCAGATTGACGACCTGCTGGATGCCATTGATCAGCGGATTAAAAAAGGCGATCGTGTACTGGTGACCACGCTCACCAAGCGCATGGCCGAGGAAATGGATAAATACCTGCACCGGATCAATATAAAATCAAAATACATACACAGCGAAGTTGATACGCTGGAAAGGGTAGAGATATTAAGACAACTTCGATTGGGTGAAATTGATGTGCTGGTGGGCGTAAACCTGCTGCGCGAAGGATTGGATTTGCCGGAAGTATCGCTGGTAGCCATTCTTGATGCAGACAAAGAAGGCTTTTTGCGCAATGAGCGGAGCCTTACACAGACTGCTGGCCGCGCCGCCAGGAACGTAGATGGCCTGGTAATTTTTTATGCCGATAAGATGACAGAAAGCATGCAGCGCACCATTGATGAAACCACGCGCAGGCGCGAAAAGCAGGTGGCCTATAACACTGAACACGGTATTACACCCAGAACCATCGTCAAAAGCAAAGAGCAGGTGTTTCAGCAGACCTCCGTACTGGACATCAAAGGCTTCGACCCTAATAACCCCTATGCTATTTCTTCAGAGCAGGATATGGTTACGGTAGCAGCAGAAGAAGGGGCCGTTTACCAGACAATACCCCAAATGGAAAAAGCCATTGTCCGTATAAAAAAAGACATGGAAAAAGCGGCCCGCGATCTTGATTTTATGGAAGCCGCCCGATTAAGAGATGAGATGTTTGGTATGCAAAAGCAGCTGGCAGAAATGAAAAAATAATGGTTGCGGCATAATGCATTTCTTCAAATGCAATATGCTAAAATCTGGGGCAGGGAATTGTTTTTCTGCCGGTTGGTTTCTGGGCTACATATACCAGTGTAAGTTCCATTCCTCCCTTGGTTTGTGAACCCGGTTCGAGCTTAGAAATATTAATATCGTAGGTGAGGCCGAGGCGCAGGTTATTAAAATCCAGCCCCATATAAGGGATCATTGCATCATACTGGTTGTTCAGCCTGGTCCAGCAGCCCGCATAAAAACTAACCGGTGCACCACTCTGTGAAGACAGCAGAAAGCCCAATGCACTGCCTAACACGATTTCTTTGGTGGTGTTTTGCTTGTTATAAAGGCCTGTGAGGTAGAGCGTAGAAATCTCTCCGCTGGGGAATGATCCACCGGCATGAACCGTATACCGCTGCGCAAGTTTGAAACTGCCATTCTTCATAAAACCATCTGAGGGGTTATTAAGGTGGTAGACAGACGCACCCACGTAATAATTATTAATTCCATTGGTAGAGGCGTTGTACAGAACGCCGGCATTCATGTCGAAGTAATGTACATTCACCAATGACCCGTTGAAATTTTCGTTGCTGGGCCGGGTCCACTGACCGGCAAGATCCAGTTGGTTTTCAAATTTAATAGCGCCCACATCCAGGCGTTTGTTGGCATATGCTCCCTGGAAACCCATTCCCAGTTGCTGGTAACCATCTTCATCAAGCGCAAGATGATAAGCGCAGGATACAGCCACAAAATTGCTTTTCAGTATACCACTGACAGATTTATCGGTCATGGCATAAATGCCCACGCCCAACCGGTTGTTTTCATTCAGCCTTTCAGACAGAATGGCGCCATCCAGCGAAACACTGGAAGTAATGAACGCATTGTTTAGTGCGGGCCACTGATTCCTGTAGATACCCGACAAACGGTATTGGCCATCAAACTTTCCCGTTAATGCAGGGTTTAAGGTAAGCGGGGAAGAAAAAAATTGGGAAAAATGCGGATCCTGTCCGTAGCTGATCGGTCCCTGCAATACAACTGCCAATAAAAGCAAGCAGCTGAATACGGTGTTTTTCATGACAGAGGATATTGAATACAAGATTGAAATATTTTTAATAATCCCTGCGGACGTTTATTGAATAAGTATAAAAGCGCCTTTATAGAAATTGTGCTCCCCTGTTTCACAAACCACTTCCAGGGTAAATACATAGGCGCCCTGCATTTGCAATACACCTTTGAACCTGCCATCCCAACCCCTCAATACCTGTCCTTTTACATTGAAATCTTTTACACTGTACATCAGTTCTCCCCAGCGGTTAAACACCAGGAAGTTCTTTACGGTAATGGCTGCGCCGATAATAGGCCTGAAGAAATCATTATTGCCATCGCCATTGGGTGTAAACGCGTTTGGAATCTGGATATACTGTCCAGAGCAGGTAAGCATTATCTGTATCGAGTCTTTGGTAGTACAGCCGTATTGGTCCGTTACATACAGGTAATATTTTACGGGACTAAGCGCTGTTATTTCCGGTGTGGCACAATTGGTACAACTGATATTTACATCCGGCCTCCACTGCCATTGTACAATATTGGAAGGGTAACTGGGTGCAAGTATCATTTTTGTGCCGTGCGTCAAAGCAGTATCCTTCCCAATATCAATCTGCGGTAAGGGGTGTACGGTAATCAGCGCCGATGCGGTATCACTGGCGCATCCTTTGCCATCAGTACCAAATACGGTATAGGTATCTGTGTAATCCGGTTTCACCGTAACTGTATTGCCATGGTAGTTGCCAATATTGGAAGACCAGTAATAATTGCTGGCACCGCTTACAGAAAGCGTAACAGAATCATGTAAACAGATTTCCCTGTCCGCCATATTTATATTCAGTGCAGGCAGGGGGTTTACTGTAATTACAATGGAAGAAGAGTCAATACAACCCAGGCTGTCTGTCACCAGCACCAGGTAGCTCCCAGACTGATCGGGCCGCACACGTATGCTGTCTCCATTACCTGCAAGATTGCCCTGTGTAAACCACTGTTTCAAGCCACTGCTGTTCGCCTTCAGCAATACACTGTCGCCATTGCACACTTCCAGCCTGCTGGCATCAATCTTTATAGGGAAGCCTTTGTTGAAATTTGCAATTAATACAGTATCTGTTTGCTGGCAGCCAATGGAGTCTGTTACCGTAACATAATATTTTCCTACTGCCACTGCAGGCAGATCTTTAGTGGTCTGTCCATAATTCCACAAATAGGTAAACGGTGCTTTGCCGCCGGCTACAGAAGTGATGATGCTGCCATCGTTGGCCAGGCAGGTGGCCTTGGTAGTAGCAAACGAAAGCTGGATGGGTGCCGAAACAAAAATATTTGTATAGGCTGTGTCCGTACAACCAGAAGTATCTGTGCCTATTACCTGGTAAATAGTGGATGAAGGCGGC
>JANPGT010000769.1:0-4710 GCA_031424135.1 Chitinophagaceae bacterium | reverse complement strand
GTAAAAGTAATTTTTGAAGACAATGTAGACGATGCATTCGCCCGGCAACAGGTTAACAACCTGCTGCGCGATCTAACGCTGCCGGAGGGTGCCGACCCCGATGTGCAGCCACCTACGGGCCCCACAGGAGAAATTTTCCGGTATACACTGCAGAGTACCACCAAAACAGCGCGTGAGCTGAAGACCATACAGGACTGGGTAATTGAACGGCAGTTCCTGGCGGTACCCGGCGTGGGTGATGTAGTAAGCTTCGGCGGTGAAGTAAAAACATTTGAAATAAAAGTAAATCCGCAAAAACTGGCTTCATATGATATTACACCGCTTGATGTATACAATGCAGTTGCCAAAAGTAATATCAATGTGGGCGGCGATGTAATTGTAGACAACTCGCAGGCCTATGTGGTAAGGGGCATCGGGTTGCTGAACAATATTGAGGAAATAGGCAATATCATAGTTGACAATATCAATGGCACACCAATACTGGTGAAAGACGTGGCTGAAGTAAACAATTCAAACCTGCCAAGACTGGGCCAGGTAGGCCGCGACCTGCAGAACGACGTGGTGGAAGGTATTATTGTAATGCGCAAGGGAGAAAACCCCAGCGATGTTATTAAAAAAGTGCAGGCAAAAATCAACTACCTCAATGAAAAAGTACTGCCGGCCGATGTAAAAATAAATACTTTTTATAACCGTAACGACCTGATTGATTTTGCCACCCATACCGTACTGCACAATATGCTGGAAGGAATCATTTTTGTAACGGTAATTGTATTCCTGTTTATGGCAGACTGGCGCACCACGGTAATTGTAGCTGTTGTAATACCACTGGCCCTGCTGTTCGCCTTTATCTGTCTTACCCTGAAAGGCATGTCCGCCAACTTACTGTCAATGGGGGCGATAGATTTCGGCATCATCATAGACGGCGCCGTGGTAATGGTAGAGGGTATTTTTGTATTGCTGGATGCCAAAGCACATGAAATTGGTATGGAACGGTTTAACAAGCTTTCCAAACTGGGGCTTATCAAGAATACCGGCGGTGAACTGGGCAAGGCCATTTTCTTTTCCAAACTGATTATTATTGCCGGCTTGCTGCCTATTTTCTCTTTCGAAAAAGTTGAGGGCAAAATGTTTTCGCCGCTGGCCTGGACACTCGGTTTTGCTTTGCTGGGTGCGCTGCTGCTCACGTTAACCCTTATCCCATTGCTCAGCAGCCTGCTGCTGCGCAGGAATGTAAAAGAAAAGCACAATCCCTTTGTAAACTTTATCACCAGCGGGGTAATGAAAATGTTTTCTTCGGTATACCGGTACAAAAGAACCACCCTGGTGCTGGCTGGCATACTGGTGGCCGTTGGATTATTTATGTTTAAGTTCCTGGGTACCGAGTTTTTACCGGAGCTGGATGAAGGAGCTATTTACATAAGAGCCACCTGCCCGCTGAGCGTATCACTGGATGACTCGAAAGAGATTGCCAATAAAATGCGGCGTATTATCCGGCAGTTCCCCGAAGTAAAACAGGTAATGTCGCAAACCGGGCGGCCCAATGATGGCACGGACGCTACTGGCTTTTACAATGTAGAATTTCATGTAGATATTTACCCCAAAAAAGAATGGAAAAGCGGCATCAGCAAAGAGGAGCTGATAGAGAAAATGAAAACCAGGCTGGCTGCCTTCCCCGGTATTGATCTCAATTTTTCTCAGCCTATCATGGACAATGTGGAAGAAGCTGTATCGGGTGTAAAAGGTTCGCTCTGTGTAAAAATCTATGGCGATAGTCTTGCTTATACAGAGAAGAAGGCCGGTGACGTATATGATATCATGAAAAATGTAAAGGGCATTGAAGACCTGGGCGTAATCCGCAATATTGGTCAGCCGGAGATGCGGATCGATCTGGATCAAAATAAAATGGCGCTGTATGGTGTTACTACCGCCGATGCCAATGCGGTCATTGAAATGGCAATTGGGGGGAAGGCGGTAACACAAATTTACGAGGGCGAAAAAAGGTTCCAGCTGCGGTTGCGCTACCTGGAAAATTACCGCAACAACGGCGATGCCATCAGCAACCTGATGGTGCCTACCCTGCGCGGCGCCAAAGTGCCCATTAAAAACATCGCTACCATACAAACGCTTACCGGGCCCAGCCTGATTTTCAGGGACGAGAACCTGCGCTATTCTGCCGTTAAATTTTCCATCAGGGGAAGAGATATGGGCAGCGCTATTGCCGAAGCGCAGCAGAAAGTGCAGGAGAAAGTAAAACTGGACAAGGGCTACGAGATGCAATGGGCAGGTGATTTTGAAAACCAGCAGCGTGCTACCAAACGCCTGGGCCAGGTAGTACCATTGAGCATCCTGGTGATTTTCCTGATACTGTTTATCATGTTCGGAGATATTAAAGACGCCGGCATGGTACTGATGAATGTACCATTCGCCATCATTGGTGGTATTGCCGCATTATTGATAACCGGTACAAATTTCAGTATATCAGCTGGTATTGGCTTTATTGCACTGTTTGGCATCTGTATTCAAAACGGCGTAATTCTTATTTCCGTTTTCAAAAAGAATCTTCAGAAAGTAAAGAAACATGAATTCAACACGCATACCCTGGAACATGCCATTAAAAACGGCGTGGAGAGCCGCGTGCGCCCCGTGGTAATGACGGCACTGATGGCAGCTATTGGATTGTTGCCGGCGGCCTTATCGCATGGCATCGGTTCAGAAACTTCCAGGCCATTGGCCATTGTAGTTATTGGCGGACTGATTACCGCCACTATTCTCACCCTGCTGGTATTCCCGCTTTTCTTTTTTGCAGGATACCGTAAACTGGGAAATAAAATGGATTAATAAACACAGCCCCGTAACCGGCGGATTGTTCACGTTACGGGGCTGTGCTTATTGTTATTGTTCAAGGAAAAATCTAAGGCAATGCTTAAAACACCTGCCATCACCTATAAAGTCTTCCTGTTTGAACGGGTGAAAAAGAAAACCCTGTTCATTAATACGGAAACATATCCCCTGCAGATAAGGCTTACCGCAGGCACAAAAACAATTTATATAAAAAGTCATTTCTTTTCACTGCTGCAGTTGAAAAAATACCAGCAGGATATGCTGGATAAAAGCGCCGCGCTTGTACTTAACCAAATTATCCTCCTGGAAGAAGAATTGTTATCCTGCTTACTTCTTACCCTACCGGGACCGGCGCCGCTGGATCAAATTCGTAATGATTACAGCTTGCTGTCGCACGATATTCTGCACCAAATGGATGAAGAATTCAAACGTTTTTTAGTGGACTTTTTTTATGCTGAGCACCTTCCCGCTTACGCCATGTTTATTAAGAACGATGGCGCCAATCACCGTAGTGAATTTATACTTAACAATCTTGAGCAATCACTGCAGTCTGTTGTATTTGAAAGGCTATTGACGATGGCCGCTGAGAAAGCGCCCCCTTATATTCCGCTCATCCGGTTTTACAGTCAACAAATACAGCAGCCCTTACCTGTACTGCCGGTGTACCTGTGGAAAAATGAAAACCTGGCAACCAAATTCATTTATTTCACAGAAAAGTATTTCCCTGAATATAAAAACATACAGCCGGCAGAATACATCAAGCAGTTAATTGAAAAGATTACCACTGCTGAGTCTTTACTGAAAGAACCTTAATGGATTAACTGCCGGGGCCTCACTGTTTCGGAAAATCTGCCCATAATGTTGTTTCTTCCCAGGTATCAAAGTCTTTCTGCAGCTCTGCCAGCTTGTTCCGGCCTCCTTTTAATGCACCGGCACCCAGCAGCAGCCGCAAAGGTGGATGTGTGGATTCCACTGCTTTAATAATAGCCGCAGCCGCTCTGACAGGATCGCCTGGTTGGCTACCGCTGTAACCACGGATAGAATCTTTATTGGCGCCCGCAGTGGGTGTATAATCCTGTATTACTATCTTACTGTTGTTGGCAGAACGTCCAGCCCAGTCTGTACGAAAACCGCTGGGCGCCACCACCGTTACTTTAATACCCAGGTGCGCGGTTTCTTTTGCCAGCGCTTCAGAATAGCCCGTCACCGCAAACTTGGTAGCATTGTAAAAACCTACCGCCGGAAACGCTACCAGTCCTCCGATGGAGGAGATATTAACCACGTGCCCACTGCGCTGCTTCCGCATATGAGGCAACACTTCTTTGGTGGTATTGGCAAGCCCAAAGAAATTTATTTCGAACATGCGTCTTACTTCATCTTCCTCACTTTCCTCAATAGCGCCAAAGTACCCGATACCGGCATTGTTTACCAGTACATCTATCCGCCCAAAACTGTCAATTGCTTTTGCAACAGCTGCAGTAATTTCAGCAGCATTGGTAACATCCAGCTGCAGTGCAATGGATGTTTGGGGATAGGCAGCCACAATATCTTTTATATCTTCCGTTTTTCTGGCAGTAACTGCTGCCTTATGCCCCATTTCCAGCACCTGCTTTGCCAGTTCGCGGCCAAATCCGGTTGAACAGCCTGTTATAAACCATACTTTGCTCATTGTTATTTGTATTTGTACAATAAAAAATTGATAATCAGCGGTGAATGTACAACAGCCGTGGTATAAAAATGTTCAGTTTGCCTTTTGCAAGCGGGCGGGCACAAAAAAGCCCGCAGTCCCCACTGCAGGCTTTTCAGGAATCAACTTCAAAACAACTACACCGGCATAAGGGATGCCTTCGATACATTCACAATATTTTT
>JANPGT010000768.1:0-13874 GCA_031424135.1 Chitinophagaceae bacterium | reverse complement strand
AGGGAAAAGCTCAGTAAAGTTGATTGAAGCGGCGACTGCATTGTACAGATAAGAATTATTGGCCGCCTTAAATGTAGATGACCAGTCGTTACGCAGTGTAAGGTTTACACTTGCGATGCTTTTATATGCAGCGGTAAAGTCTCCAAAAAGACCAATGAGGCGAACCTTGCTGGACCCATTGGAAGGTTGGTAAGAAGTAGTATTTTTCAGCTGTTCGAAATTACGCACAACAATTCCATAACCAATGGTCTGGTTGGTAGCGTTGTATATCTGGGAAATTTCATTGCCTACTACGCCTGTCAGCGAAAAATTCCCAACACGTTTAGTGGCTGTAAAAAAGCCGGTTGAGTTTAAATTCCGGTACTGGTTTCTTACTTCAAGTACACCGCCTGCATTACCCGCAGGTCCTACACCTGTAAAAGGATTTGTATTGGCGGCTGTATTGGCCACATTACCCTGTCCGCGAATACCAATCTGGTCATAAGCGTGGCGGAAAGTGGAATATACGTCTGCACCAATTTTATAATCAAACTGCAACCAGCTGGCAAGTTTATAGTTGATGGCCACATTGCCAAAAAAGCGGTTGATCTCATCTTTAAACCGGTTATTCTTGATACTCCAGTAAGGGTTGTCCTCACCAAGGGGATACAACTGATCACCAGCCGCATTTTCAAAAGGCAGGCCGGTAAGGTCATAACTGCGGGGTATCAGCCAGCCACGAAACAAAGGATTGCTGAGCTGGTTACCCTGCTGTGTTCTTTTGGAAGAGTTGTTGGAGTAGTTGCCGGATACAGAGACAGTCAGCTTGTTGGTTATTTTTGAACTGGTGGTAATACCGAAATTATGTCTCAGCAATTGGTTGTTGTCAAGTACCCCGGTATTGTCTGTAAAGCCGTAAGAAAACCGGAATGCATTTTTATCAGACCCACCTGTAAAACTGATATTGGTTTGCAGGTTCTGGCCGTTGCGGAACATATCTCTTACGTTATTGGGATACGCCTGCAGTACCTCGGGTTTTCCAAAAGCATTGGTGACCGTTTGGCCGGTAATCTGCGGCCCCCATGACACCTGGGAATTGGAAAGATAATTACCAAGGCTACCCTGTGCATAGCTGTTCTGGTAATCCGGAAAACGGTTTACAGATTCAATACCATAACTGGTAGAAAATTCAACGGTGCCTTTCTGGTTGAACTTGCCCTTTTTGCTGGTTATTAATATTACCCCGTTTGAAGCCCTTGAGCCATACAAAGCAGCGGCTGAAGGCCCTTTAAGTACAGTGATATTTTCAATATCTTCCTGGTTAAGGTCAATGGCACGATTGGAAACCGAAGGTCCTGTCTGCAGCGGAGACCCTCCTCCACTATTGTCAAAAGGCACCCCATCAACCACAAAAAGCGGTTGGTTTGACCCGGTAAACGTAGTAAAGCCACGGATGATGATACTGGAACCGGTAAAAGAACCACCACTACCACTTATTTTAACCCCTGGAATTTTACCCGCCAGCGCATTGGTAACGTTGGTGGTATGGGCCTGGGTTAATTGCTCTGCTTTAATCTCCGATACACCATAGCCCAGGGTTTTCTTATCTTTTTTAATACCCATAGCGGTTACTACCACTTCCTGCAAATCTTTGTCTGTTTGTTTTAAAGAAACATCAATCACGCCTTTGTTGCCGATATTGATTTCCACGGTCTCCATACTTACCGAAGAAATAACGATAACCCTGGCCTGGGGAGAAATGGTTAAACTGTAAGTACCATCTGTTTTTGTGGTGGCGCCATTGTTAGTGCCTTTCACTATAACAGATGCGTTGGGTACGGGGTTCCCTTCCGCATCAGTTACTTTGCCTACAATTGTTCTTTGCTGGGCAAATAGCTGTACACAGGCAAACAATACGGCCCCCATCAGGAGCATTAGTTTTCTCATGTTTGGTTCTTGTTTTGGTTTTTATAATCTATTTGTTATATGCGCAGGACATATAAGGCCCGGAATGTATACGGACCATGTTATTAGACAATTAAATTAACAAAATGCTGCTTCCGTGTAAGCCTAACGGCGTTTTTTGCCCCCAAGGCTAATCAACAATGCCGGCAATAAAATAAGGTTGGTAAACGTAGCCACCACCAGGGTAAGCGAGGTAAGCCAACCCAGTGCCTGGGTACCTCCAAAACTACTGAAACAAAAGATAATGAACCCCACCACCAGCACCATCGAAGTATAAACAATACTGATACCGGTAGAATGGATGGTTTCAATAACCAGCTGCTGCGCGGATGCATTGCTGCCTTTTTGCTCCTGTTTATAATTCACCAGGAAACGAATGGTGATATCTATAGCGATGCCCAGCGCAATACTGAAAACCAGTACTGTAGATGGTTTTAGCGCCACCCCGGCCCAGCCCATTACGCCGGCAGTAATTACCAGCGGAATAAGATTGGGAATGAGTGAGCAGACAAGTATGCGCATAGAGCGGAAGAGGTATAACATACAGAGGGCTATCAGGCCAAAAGCCCATAAAATACTGTCTTTTAACCCCTTAATAATAAAGCTGCTGCCTTCCAAAAAGGTTACACTGGCCCCGGTGAGTTCTACTGAATACTTGCTGGAATCAAAATAATGATTGGCTTTCTGCTGCACCTGCTGCAGTAGTTCAGGCAGGCGCTTGCTGCCAATATCGGCCATGTTTACACTAATGCGGGCTTTTTGCTTACTGCTGTCCATAAAAGAACTGAGCAGTTTTGTAAAATTATTGGCCCCTGTATTGCCTGCGCCTGTATCTGCTTTTGCACTCAGGTACGAAGAAAGAAAACTGATATCAAATGAGTTGGGAAGGGCATAATTACTACTGTCTCCATCATAATAGGCCTGTTTGGCAAATTTTAATCCTTCTACAATGGAAAGGGGTTTGCCAGTTTCCGGAAGAGCACCAATGTACTGGCTCAGTGAATCTATCAGCTCAAAGGTCTGCAGGGGATTTTTGCGCAGGCCATTTTTTTGCCGGGTATCTATTATTATCTCCAGCGGCATCACCCCTTTGAAATGGGTTTCAAAAAAACGCAGGTCCTTATAAATCTTATTGGTTTTGGGCAGATCATCTACAATAAAGCCTTCAGACTTTAACCTGAACAGGCCAGCTACTGAAAAAGCAAGTATCACCACGGTGGCACCATAAATCAGCGGACGGTGGTTAAGCGCCCATATTTCCAATTTATCCAGCAGGGCCAGCAGCCATCTGTTATCCAGGTAACGGGTATGACGCTCTTTGGGCGCGGGCAGGTAAGAAAGTACTGCGGGTATCAGTATAAAGGAAATCACAAACAATGCAATAATATTGATGCCGGCAACAGCGCCAAATTCTTTCAGGATAGCACTCCGGGTAAGTGCAAACACCGCAAAACCGATGGCTGCCGCAATATTGCAGAACAGGGTTACAATACCCATCCTGCTGATCATTTTTATAAGGGCTGAATGTTTCTCCTTTGTCTCAGCATAAGACACATGGTATTTATTGAGGAAGTAAATACAGTTGGGAATGCCTATCACCACAATCAATGGTGGTATTAGTACGGTAAGCAATGTGATTTTATACCCCAGCAAATCCAGGGTACCCATGCTCCATACCACCCCTATCAATACTACGGCCAGCGATAAAAACATGGTACTAAGACTGCGAAAGAATATCAACAAAATAAATGCAGACAGTAATACCGACCCTATCAAAAACCATTTCATCTCTATCTTCATACGGTCGGCCACCTGCGTACGTATCAGGGGCAGGCCGCTATAGCGCATTTCTATGGAATGCTTGCTGCCAAACTGGTCGCCCACCGCGGTGATGTCTTTCACCACGCGGCTTCTTGCTGCGGATGCCATCAGCTTACCATTCACCCTGATTGCCATAAGGCTGGCATTGGTCTGTGGATTGTACAATACATTTTTATAGAAGGGCAGGCTGAAAAAAAGCTGGCGGCTGCTGTCCAGATGGGGAAACTGCTGTGTGCTGCTATCTTTTACAAAAATATTGACCGCTTTTAATTTCTCTGACACCGAATCTTTCACCAATGTAACGGCAGTAGGAATGCTGAGTACATTCTCCACCCCATCAACATTTTTCAGTTGGGTAGCCAGCAAAGCCAGGTCGGTAAATACTTTTTCATCAAACAGGTGGTCCGACTGCATACCAATTACCACCATATTACCGTCTTCACCAAATTGCCTGCGGAAATTCTGGTAGCTCACCCATCTGGCATTGTCTGTGGGAATGGCCCTGGTAAAATCGTAACTCAACTGAACTTTAGACGCATGCCAGCCCATAAAAGCCGTTGCCAAAGCCAGCGCTATCAATAAAACCAATTTATTCTTCAATACAAAACGCGCAATGGATTCCCACATAATGGATGCTTAAATTATCAAGACTGCAAAGAAAACCAATTTGGGCAGACGGTGAAGTTAATTATGATCATTTAATGCAGATGACAATTAATTAGCAGAAAAGAAAAGCCGCAGCTGCGAAGTTTCATCTTAGACAAAACAATCTGCACATCCGCGGCACTAAAAAAATCAACTTATCGCAGTTTTTAAAAAAGCCTGGTTCAGTAAAACCTGGAACCCGATAGTGGGACCGGCAAAACTACTGAGGCTGCTGCTGGCCGTTACCGTATTGTTTGAAAAGTTTGTACCATTGGGTGAAGTTTGTTTTGTATGCTGATACCCAATTAAAGCAAGATTATTAAATCCGGCTTCAACCTGTAGCTTTCTGCTCAGGGTGTAGGAAACGCCGGGATAAAGGGCCAATTGCAGGTACAGGCTTTTCACCGTAGCAGCATTATTAGGGGATGTCAGGTCTGCATACACCTGCTGACCGTGAGCGCCCCCTACCCTTGCCTGTCCAAATAAATAAAAAACCTTGCCCAGTTCTTTGTATTTACGAATGAAAAAGCCTGCTCCATAGGTGTTGGACACCTGTTCCTGAACAGCGCTTAACTGATTTTCACCATGGCTGAAGGCAATATCCGCCCCGACGAGCAAATTCTCCTTAACCGCTTTTCCAAATGCAGGAGAAATCGTAAAATAATTGCTACTACTTCCAGTTTGACCGGGTGAAGCATTTTCACTTTTTTGCGAACTAAAACTCAATTGCCCGCCCAGTAACAGCGCGCCTTTTTTTATTTGAGCGTTAACAGTAGTAGTAACGGTAATGATAAAAATCGCAGGTAGAATTCTTTTTTGCATAGAAGATGTTTTGTTTCTACAAACATCAAATAGAAAATCCTTCAACAATCATGAAAAGATTATTAAAGGACTCCTTTAACAGCGAATTAAGTTAGCTGAAATAAAAATTTTATACCCGGTGCAGCATTTACGAAATACTTTCTGCGCCAAAATAAGGGTGCAGCACTTTAGGCAAGCGTATGCCTGCTTCAGCCTGGTTATTCTCCAGCAGGCAGGCTACAATACGGGGCAACGCCAGCGAACTGCCGTTCAGTGTATGCACCAGCTGCATTTTACCGGCAGCATCTTTAAACCTGGCTTTTAAACGGTTGGCCTGGTAATTCTCAAAATTGCTGACTGAACTTACTTCCAGCCATTTTTCCTGGGCGGCGCTGTATACTTCAAAATCGTAGGTAAGGGCAGAAGTAAAGCCCATATCGCCGCCGCACAATTTCAGGATACGGTAAGGCAATTCCAGCTGCTGCAACAGTTCTTCTACATGGTTTACCATATCTTCCAGTACCGCATAACTTGTTTCCGGACTTACCAGTTGCACTATCTCTACTTTCTCAAACTGGTGCAAACGGTTAAGTCCGCGTACATCTTTTCCATAGCTACCGGCTTCGCGGCGGAAGCAGGGGGTATAGGCCGTCATCTTTACCGGCAACTCTGCTTCTTTCAATATCACATCGCGGTAAATATTGGTGACCGGCACTTCTGCAGTGGGTATCAAATAAAAATTATCTGCCGTAGCATGGTACATCTGGCCTTCTTTATCGGGTAACTGGCCTGTGCCAAAAGCAGAAGCTTCATTTACCATAAACGGCGGCAGGTATTCAGTATAGCCTTTTGAAGTATTATAATCCAGGAAGTATTGCACCAGCGCCCTTTGCAATTTTGCCCCCTTGTTGATGTATACGGGGAAGCCGCTGCCGGTAATCTTATTGCCCAGTTCAAAATTAATCAGGTTGTACTTCGTAGTAAGATCCCAATGCGGTACTGCACCGGCATACAGACTGGGCTTGTTACCACCTTCCCTTACCACCACGTTCTCTTCTGGCGTTTTACCGGCCGGTACTTTTTGAGAGGGCAGGTTGGGCAGCAGGTAAAGAATGGCTTCTATGTTTTTTTCTGCTTCATTAAGTTTATCCGGTGCCAGCTGTGTTTTCCATTCGGCTACTTTCTTCTTGATCTCTTCCGCCTTTTCTTTTTCACCTTTGGCCATCAACTGGCCTATTTCCTTACTGGAAGCATTGATTTTAGCCTGTACTTCTTCCTGTTCCAGCTGGTACTGCCTGCGTTTCTCGTCCCACTGCAGCAATTCATCTACAAGTTCCAGCTGTTTGAAATTTTTTATAGCCAGCCTTTCTTTCACCAATGCGCTGTTCTGTTTTATAAAACCCACCTGTAACATAATGCATGTAATTTGCGGCAAAGGTAGCGGATAGGGGGGAAACGGGCAACGCAGAACAATGCTTGATTATCGCCCTATTCACCAGAAAACTTTACCAATGGAGGTGGCCAAAATTCCAGGCATTATTTATCCCTTTTCTTATACATATTTTCCACCACCCTGCGCATAATGCGCTCAGGGTTTTCCGGCACTTTAAAACCATGGCGGGCATATAAACCATGTGCATCCCTGGTAGCCAATTGCCAGCTGCGGAATCCCTGTAGCTGAGGATGCTCCATAATAACTTCCATCAGCCATTTGCTGAGCCCGCGGCCGCGGTGTTGCACATCAATAAATACATCCGCCAGGTAACCAAAGGTGGCGTAATCAGTAACTATCCTTGCAAAACCAACCTGCTGTGCGCCATCGTATACACCAAAACACATGGAAAAATGAATAGAACGCGCTACAAGCTCAATCGGTATGTCTTCTGCCCAGTAAGAATGCGACAAAAACTGGTGGATATAGGCAATATCCAGCTTGTCTTTATCAGCAGAAATGGAATAATTGGCGCGAAAGAAATCCATCAGGCAATAATTTAGCAAATATAAATAAATCAGCAGTACCCGGCTGAAAAGCGGCTTACACCAATAAAAGTCCGCTGTTGATTTATCCCGGTCCTTTCCATCCCATACACCTCAAAAAATACCGGTTCAGACACTATCTTTGCTGCATGCAGATTCAAGACGATTTACAGGCACGCTGGTGGAAGCTGGAAGAGAAACTCGTAGAAAGGTTTGGCAAAAAGCCCGATATGGAAAGCATTCTTTTTTTAATAGGTGTACAGGAACTGGGCGATATTAAGGCGACCTTCAGCAAAGAACAGAAACAGGATTTGATGCATATTGCTGTTTGCTCATTATTGTCGCCCAGCGGCTTTTATGAAATGGAGGGCGTAGATGCAGACGGATGGCCGCATTACCGGCAGTTGAAGACCCTGCCTGTAATGGATATAATAGCACAGGAAAATTTTATGAAAGACCATGTGCTGCTGTATTTTAATGACAAGGGTTTCTGAAAAACAGCAGAAGCCGGATACTGCATTTGCCCAATTATTTTTCACGGGGTAGATCTGTTCATTGCTCACTACAATAACTACCATGCGTAAATACCTGCCCGCTTTTATTGCAGTACTGGCGTTTGCTGCCTGCAGCCCTAAAATTGGCAATGGCCTGCATAAAAGCGATCTCAATAAAGACGTGGAAATGATCACCAGCAAGGGAACTATGATTATACGCTTATCAGATCTTACCCCTTTGCACCGCAACAATTTCCTTCAACTGGTAAAACAACATTATTACGACAGCCTGGCATTTCACCGGGTAATCAACCATTTTATGATCCAGGCCGGCGACCCCGCCAGCAAACACGCAGTCCAGGGGGTATCACTGGGCAACGGTGGTCCGGCCTACACCATACCTGCAGAATTCAACCCCACGCTTTTTCATAAAAAAGGAGCACTTGCAGCAGCCCGTGAAGGCGATGACACCAATCCCAAAAAAGCCAGCAGCGGCAGCCAGTTTTATATTGTGCAGGGAAAAACTTTTACAGACCCGGGCCTCGATTCGGTTCAAACCTACCGCCTGAAAGGAAGGAAACTACCTGCAACGCACAGGTTTTTTTACAAAACGGAGGGCGGTACGCCCCACCTTGACAGCAGTTATACTGTTTTTGGCGAAGTACTCAGAGGATTGCCCATTATTGACAGTATTGCGGCTGTACCTACCGGGGGGCGTTTAAACGGCGACAGGCCACTGCATGACGTGATTATACTAAAAGCCAGGCTGATAAAAAGAAGTCCGTACTATTAAACAGCGGGAACATATCGCCTGCAGCCGTTCTTATAAAAAGCAGTTCCAAAAGATAAGTGCTGCCGTATGCCGCTGCTTCTGAATACTAAGTACTGAATACTCTATACTGCTCCGCCTACCTTTTTTCAAACAACCACCACAGCGGTTTGCGCGGCCTAACTTTGTAATTGGTGGTAATGTATTTTCTGATATGTTCCGTGGCTTCCTCCACGCTGTCCGTCAGCAGCACCAGTTCTAAATCTTCCGGTGAAATGGTTTTCTGGTCTGCCATAAAGCGCATATAATCCATCAGTGGCTGATAAAAGGATACACCAAACAACACCAGGGGAAACCGGGTGATGGTTTTGGTCTGCACCAGGGTGAGTGTTTCAAAAAATTCGTCCATGGTGCCAAAACCACCAGGCATAATAATAAATGCATAGGAGTATTTTTCCAGCAGGGCCTTGCGTACAAAAAAATACCTGATAGTAAGACTTGTCTGCACATAGAGATTGGGTTTCTGTTCCCAGGGCAACTGAATGTTTAACCCTACTGACTTGCCACCATTTTCAAATGCGCCACGGTTAGCGGCTTCCATAATACCAGGGCCACCGCCGGTCATGACAGTAAAACCCAACCCTGCAATCTGTTTGCCCATCTCCCTGGCAGCAATATAGTAAGGGTGATCCTCGCTGAAACGGGCAGAGCCGAATACGGTGATGCAGGGCCCCACAAAATGCAGGGTACGGAAACTTTTTATCATCTGCCTGAAAACACGCACCGCAAAGAAGAATTCATAACTGCGGCTCCTTGGCCCATCCAGGTACACATGCTGGGCAGAAGGGATAATTTTCTCTTTTGGCGTCATCATTCACTAAAGATAATTGATAAAATGATTGAAGGCCGCCGGGCAGCCTGCTACACCGTTTTATGGGGTGCGCTTCATAAAGGCCGTAAAATACAAAAGCAAAAAATAAAAGGGCGCCTTCATAACCACATCATTTTACTACCTTGCAACACACAATTTTTTACTATGCGTATCATCAGTTATAATGTAAACGGCATCCGTTCTGCCATGACAAAGGGTTTTATTGACTGGCTTAAGACAAATCCTGCCGATGTTATCTGCGTACAGGAAACCAAGGCTGCCAAAGACAATGTAGACCATAAGCAATTTACAGATCTTGGTTTTCATGACTATTGGTTTTCTGCACAAAAAAAAGGATACAGCGGCGTAGCTGTTTTTACAAAAATAAAACCAGACAATATTGAATACGGTACGGGCCACAAAGTAAGCGATGATGAAGGCAGGGTAATACAACTTGATTTTGGCGATATCCGTTTAATCAATGCTTATTTCCCTTCCGGTACTTCCGGTGATGAAAGACAGACTTTCAAATACGCGTGGCTGGATGAATTTTATAATTACCTGAATACACTGAAGAAAAAACATCCGAAACTGATTTTGTGCGGCGATTATAACATTGCCCATAAAGAAATTGATATTCATGACCCCAAAGGCAATAAGAAGTCTTCAGGATTTTTACCAGAAGAAAGGGCCTGGACCGACAAATTCCTGAGCAGCGGATGGATTGATACCTTCCGCGAATTTCACCCGGAACCACAGCGTTACAGCTGGTGGAGCCAGCGCTTTCCTACGGTGCGGCTGCAAAACAAGGGATGGAGAATTGACTATATCAATGTAACAGAACCGCTAAAAAAGAACCTGAAAGCAGCCGACATTTATCCTGATGTAAAACATAGCGATCATTGCCCGGTATACCTGGAAATCAATGGTAAATGATAAATCTTAAATTAAGAATGGCGACAACAACATTGTCGCTGACCCTGTGTCTTCATTTAAAATAATATCATTCAAAATTTAAAATATTCCGCAGTGATTGTCTATAATATCACTACCAAAGTGCATATCTCCATCAATGCAGAGTGGCTGCAATGGCAGCGCGAAGAACATATACCTGAAATAATGGCTACCGGTCTTTTTACAGGCTACCGGTTTTTCCGTTTGCTGGAACAGGATGACAGCGAAGGCAGCACCTATGCCGTGCAGTATACGGCCGAAAGTGAAGAAAATTACCAGGAATACATGGCGCAGTTTGCTCCCCTGCTGAGGAAAAAAGCACTCGAAAAATGGGGAGACCGTATTATTTCTTTCCGCTCTTTACTGGAAGTTATACACTGATTGTGGATAATAAATACAATGCAAAAAACAGTACCAGCCATGCTACGATCCGCCTAAAACCCAGTACTGGCAAGCATTTCAGCGTGCATGGCGTGAAACACCCTGCTGTAAAGGGTTTCAGCGTACACCATTATTTATGGCATGATTTTATCTGTTTACATGAAACGGCCAAAATGCTTGTTCCACGCGGGTTACAGCATTTTTTTGTTATTAAAAAACAATAAAAAAATTTTGCCGGAAAATAAAACCGTCTAAATTTGTCAGGCATATAATTTTAAAACATCACACTATGAACAAAGCTGAATTAATTGCGAAAATCGCCGATGACGCAGGTATTACAAAAACACAGGGCAATGCCGTACTGGATTCATTTATTGAAGCAGTCACCAAAACTTTAAAAGGTGGTGGTAAAGTTACGCTGGTTGGTTTTGGAACATTCTCTGTTAGCAAAAGAGCCGCCCGTAATGGCCGTAACCCCCAGACTGGCGCTGTTATTAAAATCAAAGCCCGCAAAGTGGCCAAATTCAAAGCAGGAAAAGAATTGTCTGCAAAGTTATAATGCCGCCCCTACCGCATTTAAAAGCCCCTGTACTGTATTAAATGTTACGGGGCTTTTGCTTTACATACCTATCTTTGCAAAGCGGGGCAATTACAGCAATAGCCCTTCAACAATATAAATCTAAAAAAATAATTATGGGAAGAGGAGATAAAAAAACAAAAAAAGGGAAAATCTTCAAAGGATCTTTTGGTAAAAGCAGGCCTGCCAATGCGCCGGTGGCGAAGAAAGCAGCTGCTAAAAAAAGTTCATAGTTCTTAGTTTATAGTTCTTAGTTCATCGCTTACCTTTTGCAGGCAACTTTGAGCTAAGAACTATGAACTGTATTAAGGGGCCAAGCGTTCAGTCTTCCACTCCGTCCCTTCCAGCGTATACTGAATACGATCGTGCAACCGGCTTTCTCTTCCCTGCCAGAATTCTATGGTAATGGGCTTTACCCGGTAACCACCCCAATGTGGCGGACGTTCGATATTTTTTCCTTCAAACTGGCTATTGTATTTTTTTTCGTTTTGTAACAACACATCGCGGCTGTCAATAACACGGCTCTGCGGGGATACCCATGCCCCGATGCGGCTTCCTGCCGGCCGGCTGTTATAATATTCATCGCTTTCTGCAGCCGGTGTTTTCTCTACCAACCCGGTAATCCGCACCTGTCTTTCCAGTCCTGCCCAGAAGAACACCAGGCAGGCCCGTGGATTTTCCTCCAGCTGCATGCCTTTATAGCTCTCATAATTGGTAAAAAAAACAAAGCCGTTTTTATCAAATCCTTTCAGTAACACTATCCGCGCTGCTGGCAACCCGGTGGCAGAAGCGGTAGCCAGGGTCATGGCATTTACCTCTTCTACAGCGGCGCGCAGTGCATCATTCCACCATTTTCCAAATTGCAAAAAAGGATCTTTTTCTATATCATTTTCTGACAGGGATTGTTGCTGGTATTCCTTTCTGATGCTGGCGATGTTCATAATTTGTTTTTTTTCTTTTCCTGCTAAACAGTAACTTCTACAAAATTAGTTCTTCACACCAAAACCCCCTCTTATTATGGACCAAAAAACAATCAGTTGGGTTAGCTACATTACACTCATTGGCTGGATCATTGCACTGGTCTCTTACAATTCGTCCAACGACAGGAGTTCGCTGGCCAGGTTTCACCTCCGGCAGTCTTTTGGCATTTTTGCCACCGGTATTGCCCTGTACATTGCCATCTTTATGATGCTTTTTGTAATGCCGTTCTTCTTTTTTCTTTACCCTTTTATAGGCATTTTTCTTTTTATTTTATGGATTATTGGGCTGATTGCAGCTGTAAATGGCGAAGAAAAACCGGTGCCGCTGCTGGGAGCGTTTTACCAGAAGACTTTTACTTTTATCAATTAAGTTGTTTGTACACGAATAAAAAAGCCCCGCTGCTGAGCGGGGCTTTTCTTTATTTTACCAGTGTGCCCACATTTTCACCCTGTACCACTTTTAATAAATTTCCCGTCTTATTCATATCAAAGACTATAATTGGCAGCTGGTTTTCCATACACAGCGTAAAAGCCGTCATGTCCATCACCTTTAAATTCTTTGAGATACACTCTGCAAAAGATATGGTGTCGTATTTGGTAGCGGCCGGATCTTTTTCAGGATCAGCTGTATAGATGCCATCTACCCTGGTTCCTTTTAATATTACCTCCGCCTTTATTTCAATGGCACGCAATGAACCGGCGGTATCTGTAGTGAAGTATGGATTGCCTGTGCCAGCTGCAAAAATAACTACGCGGCCTTTTTCTACGTGCCGCATGGCCCTGCGGCGTATATAAGGCTCTGCAATCTGCTCCATTTTAATAGCGCTCTGCAGGCGGGTAAACACACCTGCTTTTTCCAGCGCGGCCTGCAGCGCCATTCCGTTAATAACAGTAGCCAGCATTCCCATATAATCTCCATGCGCCCGCTCAATACCCGTCTCTGCCTCATTCATTCCCCTGTAAATATTGCCGCCTCCTATAACAATGGCCACTTCGGTACCGGCATCAACAATGGATTTAACCTCCGATGCGTATTGTGCCAGCAGTTTGGCATTAAGTGGTTCGTATCCATCATCGCTTTTACCAATTAATGCTTCACCCGATAGCTTCAGTAGTATGCGTTTGTACTTTAGTGCCATAGAAAAAATTTCGTTGCGAATATATGAATTTAATTCCTGCACTGCATAAGTGCATGCCCGGAGAAGAGGTAACTGCTGCTGCACACGCCTGCGCATCTGCTGATAGAGATTATTTATCGCTGTAAAAAATGTACAAGCAGGCAAAATCAGGTTCTATTTTTTATCAGCGGGCATTTGTCTGTAGCCGGCATGTCAATGCCTGCAACTTTATTAATGGCATTTGCGGCTAAATCCCACAATGCCCGTCAAAATATAACACGCGGCATAACTATCTCTATTTTTTATACCGACCAATCGACAAATGACTGGTTAATAATTATTTAACAGGTCGTATTGGCCTGAATATTGTTCCAAACATTTCTCCATCTAATCACATATTGTTATTTTTACCATATGCTATTGAAAGCAATGCTGAGAACGGCCGGGATATTTTACTTCGCGGTTCTTTTTTATATTTTCTTCCTGGCAAGACGCAGGCCAAGGCCATCACTTACGCGGCATAGGTTTCCCCATAATCTTAT
>JANPGT010000767.1:0-2139 GCA_031424135.1 Chitinophagaceae bacterium | reverse complement strand
AAGCAAAAGATTACAATAGTTATACTGCATTGGCAGAAAAAATTAAAGCAGCTTTCAATAAAAAATATTTTGATGCTGACAGGGGCATTTACGGATCTGGATTCCAGACTGAACTCAGTGTGCCTTTGCTTTGGGGTATTGTACCCGACCAATATAAAAAACAGGTAGCGAAAAGCCTGGCCGATCGCGTGCTGGCAGATTCAGTAAGATTAGATGTAGGTCTGCTGGGTACCAAAGCCATTTTGAACGCGCTTAGCGAAAACGGTTATGCTCCTATCGCTTACCAGCTGGCTGCGTCTACTAATTATCCTTCCTGGGGTTACTGGATAAAGAACGGCGCTACTACGCTCTATGAAAACTGGCCCATTGATGCTGGCAGCGATATCTCTATGAACCATATCATGTTTGGCGAAATCAGTGCATGGTTCTACAAAGCCCTTGGCGGCATCAGGCCGGATCCCACACAACCCGGTTTTAAAAATATTTTGCTGGAACCTCATTTTGTGCCCGGCCTGGATAGTTTCAGTGCCGCACACACTGGTCCTTATGGTGAAATAAAATCTTCATGGAAAAGGGAGGGTAGAGAAGTTGTATATAAGGTGACGGTTCCGGCTGGTTCAACAGCCACCTTGCTGCTCAGCAAGAATACCCGGCAGTTGGCGGCGGGCACCTATACAGTACGGATATTGCCATAGGCTGCGCATAAAATTGCTGTCTGAGGTATGTATCGAGAAGACTTACGGCGAAATGGACAAATGAACTTGTTGTAAATATGTACAAACGATGAGAAACAGCCTGGCATAATTTAATCAGTTTGCCGCAAAAGGATAAACTGCTGAAAGAGTAGCGAAACAAAGGCGCAAAACAGGAAAATTAATTACCTGTTGAAGATGTCGGCAATGAAAAGTATCTTTGGTAAACTTTGTTGAATATAATTACCAGTAAAAATAAAATAATGCTAGCTGACACACTGCGTGAAGAGCAAATCAATAATATAAAAATAGGCGACAGGTTGCGGGTGATGCGGTCAAATCAAAAACGAACATTGCAGGAAATTGCCGATGCAAGTGATTTGTCGCGGAGTATGATTTCTAAAATTGAGAACAACAAGGCAGTACCATCTGTGGCTGCACTGGTAAAAATAGCAAAGGCACTTGGAACCACCATTTCAAGTTTGCTGGAGCACGATGCCTTTCTGAACGCCATCCTTACCACCAGGAAGAAGGCAGAGGACAACCTCACCATCACCGACAAAGGCTATTATATCTATCCGTATGGGTCAGAATACCATGAAAAGAAAATGCAACCCTTCCTGTTTGTTGCCAGGAAAGGCGAAGTAAAATCCCACGAAGTGTCGCACGAAGGCGAAGAATTTATCTACGTTATCAGCGGTCAGATGAAAATGCAGGTGGGGGAGGTGGAATACCTCTTGAAATCCGGCGACAGTATGTATTTTAACTCCCTGCAGAAACATGGTATTATGCCTGTTTCAAGCGAAGTCACTTACCTCGATATTTTCGTTTAATTCTTTTTCAGTCTTCTTCTTTCCATTAAACAAACCGCAATACGGCGCCTCTGTGCTGCTGGCTTTACTGCCTGCCTGCCCCCTTTTTTAAACAATCCTGCAAAAAAAGTTGGCCGGTAAAAAAATGTTTATATATTTGATTCAACAAAGTTGAATATAAGTAAACATTGTTTTTATTAATCCCAACTGCTTGCTCAATCCTAACGTGATGCCATCATGAAAAAAACAACTAACTGCCTGGCCGCTTTTATGCTGGTGATGCTGCTTCAATTACTCCTTTTATTGCCTGCTTATGCACAGCAGGCAATGGGTAGTAAGGATACTGCCCTCTACCTGGATTATACTCAGCCGGTTGAAAACCGGGTAGCTAACCTGATTGGTCAGCTTAGCCTTGAAGAAAAGGCCATTTTACTCAATCACCGGGGGCCATTGCTGGAAAAATTCAATATTAAATCTGATGGCTGGAACCAATGCTTACATGGTGTATGGTGGGACAGGCCCACTACCATGTTCCCTGTTTCAATTGCCATGGCAGCCACCTGGGATTCCGCACTCATTCAAAAAGTAGCGTCTGTAACCTCAGATGAGGCCCGCGCTATTTACAATGGCTGGCA
>JANPGT010000766.1:0-5844 GCA_031424135.1 Chitinophagaceae bacterium | reverse complement strand
CCGGGTTTGATGTAGTAGTAAGCAGTTTTTTTGCAGATATTTTTAAGAATAATTCACTGAATAATTTCCTGCTGCCCGTTACAGTAAGTGAAGGCTTTCTGCAGCAGGTATTTGCCGCCATTGAAAAAGAGCCTGCTACGGAAATCATTGTCAACCTGCAGGAGCAGTCCATTACACTAACGGCTACCGGAGCAACAGAAACATTTGATATCAACAATTATAAAAAAACATGTTTACTCAACGGGTACGATGATATTGATTACCTGCTGAGCATGAAGGAAGAGATAGCACAATTTGAACAACAGAACGCCTAATCCAACCCAACACCCCATTATGAAAAAAAACATCGCAGTCATTAACGGAGACGGTATCGGACCGGAAGTAACACAGCAGGCCATGAAGGTGCTGGATGCTGTTGCGGAGAAATTTGGTCATGAATTTACTTACAAACATTGCCTGATGGGCGCCGTAGCCATTGATGCTACCGGCAATCCGCTGCCCGACGAAACCATTGAAATTTGCCTGGAAAGTGACGCCATTTTATTTGGCGCCATTGGTCATCCAAAATACGACAACGATCCTACTGCCAAAGTGAGGCCGGAACAGGGCCTGCTGAAATTGCGCAAATCATTACAGCTGTTTGCCAATATCCGCCCCATCAATACCTATCCTGCATTGCATCATTTATCGCCGCTGAAAAGTAAAAACCTGGAAGCGGTGGATTTTGTGATTTTTCGTGAGCTGACCGGCGGTATCTATTTTGGTAAAAAGGAAACCAATGATGATCAGTCATGGGCCAGCGATGAATGCAGCTACAGCAAAAACGAAATCGAACGGGTGTCGCACCTGGCTTTTAAATATGCACAGCAAAGAAGAAAGAAATTAACCCTGGTAGACAAGGCCAATGTACTGGAAACTTCGCGTCTCTGGCGCAAAGTAGTACAGGACATTGCCCCGCAGTATACAGATGTAAAAGTGGATTTCTTATTTGTTGACAATGCAGCGATGCAAATCATCATCAACCCAAAACAGTTTGACGTAATACTTACTGAGAATATGTTTGGCGATATCATCAGCGATGAAGCCAGTGTAATTACCGGTTCGCTGGGCTTACTGCCTTCAGCCTCTGTAGGCAATACGGTAGCCCTGTTTGAGCCCATACACGGTTCTTACCCGCAGGCTGCCGGAAAAGATATTGCCAATCCGCTTGGATCTATTTTATCTGCCGCCATGATGCTGGATCATTTTGGCCTGCAGAAAGAAGCTGCCCTGGTGCGCGAAGCGGTGGAGTGGACACTGACCAATGGTTTTGTTACCAAAGACATTGACCCGGTGAATTTCTATTTTACCACCACCATTGGCGAACTGATCAGCGACTATGTGGCTGACCGTATACATGATAAAGTGAATAAGAATAATATCGAGTTGAGAAAGTCAACGATTATCTAAAGTAAAAATGTAAAAGCGAAAAGTAAAAAATCTAAGCGGTAACAGAAATAGCAAGTGGATGTCCGCGTCAATGTTTTGAATTTTACATTTTTAATTTAAAATTTTTCCAAAAAGTTCTTTGTTTATTTCAACAGGCAGGCGTACATTTACAGTACACTCAATCTTTATGTTGAAAAACAGGCTATATAATATTACTGGAATAATCACTGTGGTGGTTATTGTTGTAGTCATTATTATTCCTGCACTGCATGGAGGAGGAGCCAACGTATAAACGAATTCGTAAAAAATACAAAGCATCCCGCCTCCAACGAGGCGGTTTTTTTTTGCCCCCAACCCCTAAACGGGAGTTAATAGTGTTTCATAAGCTGTGTGGGGAGCAAATGGAGGAAAGCTTTATAAAATTTGTGACAGAGGGAACCTGTGTCTGGATTCAAAATGTCAAAATTAGGAAACGTTCTTTTTATTTCACTTCAGCTCTTAGTTGAGTTGTATAAAATTCCCCTTCTGGGGGCTAGGGGGTATGGGTATGGCGAGTTACTATAACGAAAACACGGTTCTTTATCTGGATGGCGCATTTGTGAAAGCAGGTGAGGCAAAAATTGATTTGTACAGCCAGTCGATGCATTATGGTTATGCGGTATTTGAAGGCATCCGTTCTTATAAAACGGTTACCGGAGAAACAAAAATTTTCAAAGAGCAGGAACATTTTGCCCGGTTGAAACATTCAGCAGATGCATTGAACCTGCCCTATACCTGGGATGCGGATGAACTGATTGCCGCTACCTACGAAGTGCTGAAACGAAACAACCTTCAGGATGCTTATATACGTCCGTTGGTATACGCCCCTGCCAATATGAGTTTTGTTAAAAACACGGCTTCGCATATTACCATACAGGTATGGGAAATGGCACCCTTTTTAGGAGACAAACTGTTAAAAGTAATGGTATCTTCTTTTCAGCGCCCCAATCCCAAAGGCTTTAAAATAACTGCCAAAGCTGCCGGCCATTATGTAAACTCTATTCTGGCCAGCCAGGAAGCAAAAGCCAATGGTTTTGATGAAGCACTGCTGACAGATATGAATGGTTTTGTTGCGGAAGGACCCGGCGCTAATATGTTCTATGAAAAAGATGGCCAGCTATTTACACCGTCTACCGGCAATATTTTGCCCGGCATAACAAGGGCAACGGTGTTTGAAATATGCGACGAACTGGGCTTTGCAGTAACTGAAAAGCAGGTTACTACAGCCGAAGTAAAGGAGGCGGACGCGGCATTTTTTTGTGGCACCGCTGCTGAAGTGATTGGATGGGAAAGCCTGGACAATACACCGTTCAGGAAGCAATGGGCTGATACCATCAGCAAAAAGATCCAGGAAGCATATGCTGCCAGGGTAATTGAAAAACTAACAGCAGTTTTAGCATAGTAAACAACCAATCCCGAAGGGGTGACATTAATATAACAATGAGCACGGAATTAAATAAATATTCAAAGACGTTAACGCAGGATACCACCCAACCGGCCGCCCAGGCCATGTTATACGGCATTGGTTTAACCGATGCAGACCTGGAAAAAGCACAGGTGGGCATTGCCAGCATGGGCTACGATGGCAATACCTGCAATATGCATTTGAACGATTTGGCCAAGATTGTAAAAAAGGGGGTGTGGGACAATGATATGGTAGGTTTGATCTTCAACACCATTGGCATCAGCGATGGTATCAGCAATGGTACCGATGGCATGCGTTATTCGCTGGTGAGCCGCGATTTGATTGCAGACAGCATTGAAGCAGTTTGTGGCGGTTTTTATTACGATGGGTTGATTGCATTGCCCGGTTGCGATAAAAACATGCCCGGCTGCATTATGGCTATGGGGCGTCTTAACCGTCCTTCTATCATGGTGTATGGTGGCACCATCGCTCCCGGTTACTACAAAGGACAGGAATTAAATATCATCTCTTCATTTGAAGCGCTGGGACAAAAGATTGCGGGCAAGCTGGATGACGCTGATTTCAAAGGCATCGTAATGCACAGCTGCCCCGGCGCCGGCGCCTGTGGCGGTATGTACACAGCCAACACCATGGCCAGCGCTATCGAAGCATTGGGCATGAGTCTTCCCTATTCTTCCAGCAACCCTGCTGTAAGTGATGATAAACACAACGAATGCCTGACTGCGGGTAAGGCCATCAAAATATTGCTTGAAAAAGACATCAAGCCATCAGACATTATGACGCGCAAGGCTTTTGAAAATGCCATCACTGTAGTGATGATCCTGGGTGGAAGTACCAACGCGGTACTGCATTTAATTGCCATGGCCAAAAGCGTAGACGTAGCACTGACCCAGGATGATTTTCAGGCCATCAGCGATAAAACACCTGTACTGGCTGATTTTAAACCCAGCGGAAAATATTTGATGCAGGAATTACATTCACATGGTGGCGTACCTGCTGTAATGAAGTATTTGCTGGACAAAGGTCTGCTGCATGGCGACTGCTTAACGGTTACCGGCAAAACACTGGCAGAAAACCTGTCTGCCATAACCCCTATTAATTTTGAGACACAAGATATATTATACCCGCTGGAAAGGCCATTAAAGGCTACCGGTCACCTGCAGATTTTATACGGCAACCTGGCAGAGAAAGGAAGTGTTGCAAAAATTTCCGGCAAAGAAGGAGAGAAGTTTGCGGGACCAGCACGTGTTTTTGACGGCGAGAAAGATCTGATTGCAGGCATTTCTTCCGGTAAAGTAAAAGCAGGAGATGTTGTCGTTATCAGGAATGAAGGGCCCAAAGGCGCTCCGGGTATGCCGGAAATGCTGAAACCTACTTCTGCCATTATCGGCGCCGGCCTTGGCAAATCCATCGCCCTTATTACTGACGGCAGGTTCAGCGGAGGCACACATGGTTTTGTAGTGGGGCATATTACCCCCGAGGCGTATGACGGCGGACTGATAGCATTTGTAAAAGACGATGATATAATAGAACTGGATGCGGTCAACAATACCATCAACTTAAAAGTAAGTGAGGCCGTGATTGCAGAAAGAAAGAAGAACTGGAAACAACCCGCCCTGAAAGTAACAAAAGGGGTTTTATATAAATATGCAAAATCGGTCAGGGATGCCAGTGAGGGATGTGTAACGGATGTATAACGTGAGCGGTGAGTCGTGAGTGCTTTTGCTCCGGTATTGAGTTATAAAAAATTAAAAGAACTATCAATGAGCAGTGCAACTGAAATAATAAAGAAAATAAAGCCGGAAAATTCGGCAGTACAGCAACAGAACATGGAAGCCTCCAAAGTTCCGGCGGCAGCTGCCACCGGAAGTGTTACAGGTTCTGTAGCCGTACTGGAGGCCTTTATTGCAGAAGGCGTAGAAACTATTTTTGGTTACCCCGGCGGTGCCATCATGCCCATCTATGATGCTTTGTACGATTACAATGAAAAACTAAAACATATACTGGTACGTCATGAGCAGGGTGCTATCCATGCCGCCCAGGGCTATGCACGCACCTCAGGTAAAACAGGAGTGGTATTTGCCACCAGCGGCCCCGGAGCTACCAACCTGGTAACCGGACTGGCAGATGCTATGATAGACAGCACACCTGTTGTTTGTATCACCGGGCAGGTGTTTGCCCATTTGCTGGGTACAGATGCTTTCCAGGAAACCGATGTTATCAATATTACTACCCCGGTAACCAAATGGAACTACCAGGTAACCGATGCTACCGAAATCCCTGAAGTACTGGCCAAAGCATTTTACATTGCCGGCAGCGGAAGACCCGGGCCCGTATTGATAGACATTACCAAGAACGCGCAGCTGCAGAAATTTGATTTTGCAGGCTACAAAAAATGTGAATACATCCGCAGCTACCGCCCAAGCCCCATCGTGCGAAAAGAATACGTAGAGGAAGCGGCCAAGCTGATCAACGAAGCAAAAAAGCCCTTTGTTATTTTTGGCCAGGGTGTTATACTTGGCAGGGCAGAAAAAGAATTTGCTGCTTTTATTGAAAAATCAGGCATCCCCGCGGCTTGGACCATTATGGGCATGAGCGCCATACCCACAGATCACCCGCTGGCAGTAGGTATGCTGGGTATGCTCGGTAATTACGGCCCCAATGTACTCACCAATGAATGCGATGTACTGATTGCTATCGGCATGCGCTTCGACGACCGCGTTACCGGAAGGCTGGATAAATATGCCAAACAGGCCAAAGTGATTCACCTGGATATTGATCCTTCCGAAGTTGATAAAAACGTGAAAGCCCTGGTGCCGGTCTGGGGCGACTGCAAAGAAACGTTGCCGATGCTCACCAAAGCAGTCGAAGCACGCGATCACCAAGACTGGCGGCAGCGTTTTGAAGAATGCATGCAGGAGGAACTGACCACCGTCATCGAACCGGAACTG
>JANPGT010000765.1:0-1694 GCA_031424135.1 Chitinophagaceae bacterium | reverse complement strand
CCAACACCAGATAAGCTTTTCCGGGAAATAGCTCATATGGACAGTGCAATGTTTGCCGCTTTCAACAAGCAGGACATGCCTGAATTCCAGGCGCTATTTACAGAAGATTTGGAATGGTTCCAGGACAATGGCGGCTTAATTGCTTATGCTAAAGTCTTTGAGAATTTTGGCAAGATGTTTAAGCAGGAAAATAAACTAACCCGAACGCTTATTAAAGGGAGCCTGGAGGTGCACCCCATAAAAGACTACGGTGCTATAGAAATAGGGGCACACAAATTTACCCATTTCGAAAACGGTAAATTGGAGGAAGGAACCTTTAAATTCCTGATGATATGGCGCAAACAAGCTGACCGCTGGCAAATATCAAGAGTTATCAGTTACGACCATTAAAGCGATC
Organism: Chitinophagaceae bacterium; assembly: GCA_031424135.1. Classification (GTDB taxonomy): domain Bacteria; phylum Bacteroidota; class Bacteroidia; order Chitinophagales; family Chitinophagaceae; genus JACMLD01. The sequence goes on along the minus strand of JANPGT010000765.1, from coordinate 1,297 downwards.
TTTTGCAACAGGAAAGAGACTGTTGTAAAATTTACCAATTACATTTACACATGCCGGAATACAGGATGAACAACAGTAAAGGCAATAATGCACGCAACAGGTTAACGATGGCATTGTTTATCGTCTACCTGGCCGTGCTGGTATGGATCATACTGTTTAAACTGGGCGTTCAATTTTCTTATATGGAAAGCAGGCGCGTAAATGTAATTCCGTTTAAGGGCATTATAACCACAAAAGGCATTATTGGCAAAGGCGAAATCCTTTTGAATATAATAATTTTTATACCCCTGGGTATTTATGCCGGGGTTTTATTGAAAAGGCAAAGCTTTGGAAACAACATCTTCTTCTTTTGCTTCATAAGTGTGTTGTTTGAAGCATTCCAGTTTATTTTCAGGATTGGCGCTTTCGACATTACAGACATCATTACCAACACCCTGGGCGGCATAATGGGCTTACTGGTATGTAAGCTGATTGAAAAAATATTCAGCAATAGTGCTAAAGCAGAAAAGTTCATCAACACAATTGCAGCAACAGGCACTGTAATAATGATTACATTACTGGTACTATTAAAACTAAACATGCTGCCGGTAAGGTATCAATAACAGCAAATGGAAGGTATTAAAAACAGCATTTACTGCATCTGACAGGTTGCAATGCCGGTTATGGCAGCATTATTACCGCAGCTTTTTTAGACAATACTGCCGAAAAAAAACAAGGAAGAAAAGGCACCAGGGCCAGGCAGCGTTTTCTTTCTGCCTATTCTTTACAGACAAACCATCAAATTATGCAACAGCTGCTCAATGCTTCAAAATGGTGCTGCGTTATGCTTACAATACCCTTGCTGGTTTGCTGCAATAATAACCAGCCCCCGGCACCTTCAAAAGAAGCCATCAGCCAGGTAAACCTGAAAAGAGGGGCCGTTATCTCCTGCGGTGCAACCGATAAGCAATTTGGCTCGGTCAATTTTGATATTACCGGTAGCGGGAAAACAAAGACTGATTTTAATCTCGCCATCGCTTTACTGCACTCTTTTGAATATGATGAAGCGGAGAAAGTGTTTGCTAAAATCATTGATGAAACGCCCGCATGCGCCATGGCCTATTGGGGTGTAGCCATGTGCAATTTTCATGCATTGTGGACGCCACCCACGGGAGCAGAACTGGTAAAAGGCGGTAAAGCCATTGCGATTGCACAATCCATTACGGGCAAGCCGGAAAGAGAAACCGCCTATATCAACGCCATGGCTGCATTTTATGCTGGTTGGGATAAAACTGATCACCATACCCGTTGCATCAAT
>JANPGT010000764.1:0-4188 GCA_031424135.1 Chitinophagaceae bacterium | reverse complement strand
GCGCTGAGTAACCTGGTGCAGGGCGTTTATGTGTTCACATTGCAGGTAACTGACAATGCAGGTGCTACTGCGTCTTCTACCGTAACAATTACTGTAAATAGCGCTCCGCCGCCACCGCCCGTTAACCAGGCACCGGTAGCTAACGCCGGCAGCAATATCATTATAACATTACCCACCAGCAGCACTACCTTGAATGGTATCGCTTCCAGTGATCCTGACGGTACAATTACTAATTATGCCTGGAGCAAAACCAGCGGTCCTGGCACTTACAGCATTGCTAATGCAGCAGCCGCCAGCACTGTATTGAGCAGTCTTGCAGAGGGCGTGTATGTGTTCACATTGCAGGTAACAGACAATGCAGGTGCTACTGCATCTTCTACCGTAACAATTACAGTAAATAGCGCTCCGCCACCACCGCCGCCCGTTAACCAGGCACCGGTAGCTAACGCCGGCAGCAATATCATTATAACATTACCCACCAGCAGCACTACCTTAAATGGCACCGCTTCCAGTGATGTTGACGGTACAATTACTAATTACGCCTGGAGCAAAACCAGTGGCCCGGCATCTTACAGCATTGCCAATGCAGGAGCAGTCTCCACCGCACTTAGTAATCTTGCCGAAGGCGTATATGTGTTCACGTTACAGGTAACAGACAATGCAGGTGCTACTGCATCTTCTTCTGTAACGGTAACCGTAAACCCGGCCCCCAACCAGGCGCCGGTAGCCAATGCCGGCATTGATGTCGCTATTGTGCTGCCCGTAAATAGTACCCTGCTGGATGGTACAGGTTCTTCAGATCCGGATGGAACAATCACCAGTTATAGCTGGAACAAGATAAGTGGCACAGGCGCTATCACCATCGTAAATTCCAATACCCCTAATCCATCTGTAATAGGATTGAGCGTAGGCCAGTACATATTTGAATTGACCGTTACAGACAATAGGGGAGCTGTTGCCACCGACCAGGTTGCGGTTACAGTTAGTCCCGAGCCCAATAAAGCGCCGGTAGCCAACGCCGGAAAAGACACGTCAATATCACTTCCTTCAGCTGTAGCGGCATTGTCAGGTATTTACTCTACTGATGCAGATGGCAGCATTACCCAGTATAGCTGGAAACAGGTATCTGGCCCTTCGGCAGCAGTGATTGCACAGGCTGCTGCAGTAACTACCGCCGTGAGCGGCCTGGTGGTAGGTGATTATATATTTGAGTTGAAAGTAACAGATAATATGGGAGCGGTAGCCACTGCCAGGGTAACCATCAGCCTGGTGAATAATTTCCGCTACAGCCAGTTCTTTAAACTCTATCCAAATCCTGCTACCAGCAGTATTAATTTCCAGTACATAGATGATAAAACAGGCAAACTGAAAATAAGCACGTACGATGTAAACGGAAGGCTGGTGCTGAACGAAGAATTCACCAAAGACCAGTCGCTTATTACAAAAGAAATCAATATCAATCAGCTGAAACCCGGTATGTACTACCTGGAGATAAAACAGGCGGATGGTAAAAAACTTATTAGGCCATTTGTAAAGCAATAGTCTTTTATATACTAAAGAAAAAGCAGCCCGGGAGGGCTGCTTTTTTTATTTCTCTTTTATGAAAATTGCTTAATTTTAATCTCTTCTGATATCCCTGCAAAGCTGTTAATGATTTCTCCGGCTCAAATCCACTATTTTATTTTTATTGCTCTTACGCCTGTTGATTGAAAATTGTAACGGGGCCGTGCTATTGGATTCCAGTAGACGGGTGAATTTTGTCAAAATATTTTCAATTACTTGTTTATGAAGATTTTTTTATCAATTACTGCCCTTGTCTTAATTGGTTGCAGCCTGTGTGCACAGCTTACACCCCAATCTGCGGCTTCTGTTAATGCGCCTGGTGGAAGTATTTATTTTTACCAGTACAAACCCCCTCATTATAATAATACGGATTTGTTTCCTTTGATAATCTCTTTGCATGGGGGGGGAGAGGGCGGCCCCTCTGACGGTTCAAACCTTGGCAATGTGTTGAGTTATGGCCTTCCGAAACTTGTCAATGACGGAAGCGTACTGGAATTTACATGGCAAAATAAAACTGAGGGTTTTGTGATGCTGGCACCGCAAACAACTGCAGCGCTGACCGGTGACTGGCCACTGTACTATGTAGATGAAATGATTGCCTATGGTATTGCCAATCTCAGGGTAGATCCCAACAGGGTATTCCTAACTGGATACAGCCTGGGCGGCAAAGGTGTTTGGAAATACGCTACATCTTCTGCTGCAGCTGCTTCAAAGCTGGCGGGTATTGTGCCGGCTGCCGCTATACCGGTTGCAATGGGTACTGATTTTTGCGTAATTGCAGCCAATAAAGTGGCCACCTGGGTGCATCACTCTCTGTATGATCAGTTTTTAGGTGTACCAGAAGCAATTGCATATACCAACGCTGTTAACAGCTGCTCACCACTGGTACCTGCTGTAGACACTATTTTTCCTACCGGCAGTCATGATATCTACATGCAGAAAACATATGATGTAACAAATAATTGGCATTATCCCAATTTATTTCAGTGGATGTTGAAGGTAAACAGGAACCTTGATCCTGCTACCAATCAGAACCCTGTTCCGGTGATTGCCGGGCCATCTGTGGTAAATCTAACAGCCCCGGTTAACCTGAGGAATCTTCCGTTATTGGACGGCCGCGGCTCTTATGACAATGACGATATCATTATGGATTATCTGTGGGAACAAACCAGCGGGCCGTCCTCCATTTTGCCTCTATCGACGGCTAATCAGTGGCCATCAGTAAGCATACCTGCAGGCGGCGCCCAGATTGGTGCACCAGCTGGTAGCTATGTCTTTACTTTTAGGGTCAAAGATTACCTGACTTCCAAACCCGGGCACACCCAGTTTGCCACAAAGACCATTAATGTACAAATGCCTGCCAGTGGTCATGCCGGGCCGGCTACGGACGCAGGAGATGATGTTATACTAAGCAGTACACAAACATTCATACAGCGTTCAGGGGTAGCTGCCCCTATTTATGGAGGTTCGTTGAGCGGCTACAACTGGACTTTTGTTTCCGGTCCGCAAACCGCTGTATTAAAGACCTACGATGGAACTGCACCCTTTCCAGGTGGAGATAACAATGTTAGGTTTACTAATATGGATGCTCCCGGTACCTATGTATTTGAGTTTTCTGCAACCACCGATCTTGGCGATGTAGGCAGAGACCAGGTAGCTGTTACGCGTTTGGGTGCGCTTCCGGTAAGTTATGCCTATATTACCGCAAGTACTACAGGAGCCAAAAACATCATCAGCTGGGCTACTACCGCGGAAGTCAACAGCGAAAGGTTTGTGGTGATGCGCAGCCCAGACGGTGTTAATTTCTCTGTTGCCGGTACAGTAGGTTCAAGGGGAGGCGCCGTTCAAACCGCTTACAGCTTTGAAGACGTCAACCCGCCATTGGGCATTACCTATTACAGGATCTCGCAGGTTGATAAAGACGGTAGTGTAAGTCTGTCCAAAATTATTTCCGTAAATAATAAAAAATCAGGTGTTTACATTGAAAAATACCCCAACCCGGTGCGTGATAATCTTTCTGTAACCGTGCAGGGAAGCATAGTAGGTAAACTGCAGGTGATGGTGGCCGACATGCAGGGCAAGACCATTTTGCTGCAACAATGGCAAAAAGATCAGCCCTTGCTGAAGAAAGTAATAAATGTTGCCGGTTTACAAAGTGGCGTTTATCAGGTAATAATTACTAACGCAGGTGAAAAAATGGTGAGTAGTTTTGTGAAGTATTAATACGATTCATATAATTAATTTCAATACGGAAAACGAAGCATAATTGTTTTGTTTTTCGTATTTATACGATGGTTGAAATTAGTGGAACTACGCGGCCGTAATTAATTGATTGTGATTGCGCTGGTTATATTGACAAGTGTCAAATATTTATTTTTAAAAAAGTATTTTCTGGTATAGTTGTTGAGCACTATTTGCTCGTAAAATTACGGTGACTGCTAACCTTTCTGACCCACAAAAAGTTCCCTATTTATTGTTTGTTTATTAGCCTGACACTTGCCTGCAATTTTTCTGTTTGCCTGTTCAAGCTTTTATTATATATGCGTGTATTTGTGAGAATATATGCTAATGGTACTGCTTTTATGGAGAGATAACAGCAGTAAAGAACCAAAAAGTCAATTTTTA
>JANPGT010000763.1:0-21468 GCA_031424135.1 Chitinophagaceae bacterium | reverse complement strand
CCGCCAAAATTGGAACTGGGCGTTTCTACCCTGAAGCTGGCATTGCAGGTATCGTTCATTATTACCTGTATGGGTTTACAGAAGCGGCTGCTGCAGCCAGTATTCTGATTGGTGGTTGTAAGGCAGGTGTTATAAAACCCTGCTGCCGGGTAAATATGCGCATTACCAGTCTGCACAAAGCTGGCATCACCATAGTCCCAACTGATACTGTTATTGTACCAAAGCATATCCTGGGTACGGTCAATTACAGGCGTTAGATAGACCCTGTTGGTGTAAAAGCTGTCTGTTTTATAAGTAAAATTTCCCAGCAGGCAACTATGCGTTCTTAGTACGGTAACACTGCGCGCAACGGAATCTTTACAGCCGGTAATACTGTTAAAAACATTGTGCCTGATGCTGAATACACCTGCAGACGCATATGTATGAACGGGGTTACTGTTGATGCTGTCTTTTGTGCCGTCGCCAAAGTCCCATAGATGTTTAACGCCTGCCAACAGGTAGCCAGGCGTGCATTTTACGGTACCGCTGTCAACAACAGATTGAAAAGCGGCCGAACAGGGTTGAGGATCCGCTTTTGTATAAAACTCAAAACTGGAGGTGTCAGAAGACAGCCCCTTTTTCACAATAAGTGTTACGGTATCCATACCGGTACGGGCAGACAGGTAACTGGCATCATAAGAGGAAGCAAACACCACTCCATTCACCAGCCAGGTATACTGGTATCCCTGTTTGGAATAATTCTTTAACCGTACAGAGCCGTCTATGTTTAAAAAAGACAGGTCTGCACTAAACCTGGCCAGTGGCAGACTGATACCTCCCCCATTGCTGCTGTGTTCAAGAAATCCATGGCCACCGCCCGCCCAGATATGATCTGTATTTAAGAAGAACAGCTTGTTGTGGCTATAGCCCAGGTAGCTAAAATTATTATCTCTTGGCAGGGGTTCCCATATTTTGCCACTATCGGTTGTTTTCAGAATGGTAAACAAACCTGCAATGGTATAGCCCGCGCTGTCATTAATAAAATGAACTTTATCGCCGGCCGGGAAATACTGACCGTTATTCTTCAGGCTCCAGGTGGCGCCGCTGTTGGTTGTTGCGTACACAAGTCCACCTGTTGTGAGCCAGCCTTTGGAAGGGCTGGTGAAATGGACCGACTGCAGTTGCCCGGCGGGAGGAACAAGGCTTTGCCAGCTGCTGCCACCATTGGCGGTGGTCAGCAATTTATCATTACTGATTAGATACCCTGTACCGGTGGAGAAAAAAGTCATATCCCTGAAGAAGGTATTTACATCGTTCAACACCGGGAACCAACTCATGCCACGGTTGGTGGACTTTAACACCCGGTTTGCCTCAATGGCATAACCGGTACTGCCCTGGCCGGGAAAAACCATATCAATAATGCCAGGGTTACCTTCATTCAGCTGCAGCGTATTGTTATAAATTAGTTTAAAGCTGGTTCCGCCATTGCTGGAGAAAAGCACTGAAGGAACAAACCCATAGTGCCCGTACGCCAGCAGCGAATCGCGGGTAAACGCGTATACGCCATTGAGCGTAAAACCAAAAGTGAGATTCACACTGTACCCATTATAATCAACATTGGAAAGGGTAATTGGTTTTTGCTGGAAACTATGCCCGCTGTCCTGCGTATAACCAATCCACCTGTTAAAACAAACATATCCTTCCGCAGGCGTCAGGAACTGTACAGCGTTGATTTCATTGGTTGAATCAGTTGCCAGGTAGGTGGTACGAAACTGTGCATGCAAAAAGAAAGGGGCAATTACAGTTAAAAGCAGAAAAAAACTTGATTTCAAGGGCATAGTGACGGGGTTTTACCTGGCCATCTGTGTTTATAAATTTGCAGGCCCGCGAAAGGTAAAAAGAACTTGCCAAACTTGCAATATACCATCCTGGGTTTACCTTATGACATACCAGGGACCAGCTGAAGGTCTGAAAAAAATGAGGTGTGCCTGTTTATGGAGAAAACCATTTGCACAAATCCATTAATGCCCCAAAAATGCCCAATAATCGAAAACCTGTTGCATTATCCGGATGAAGCACTTACTTTACAACCGGTTTTTCATAGGATATTGGATTTTAAACGGGGCAGCATTTCTATGCAGCCCTTTTTTATTGCCCCTCAGTTTGACCCTGATCCAGGCAGAGAAAAAGAACCGTTGCTATAATTGTTGCTATAATTATTGTATAGTCAGCCCAGCATAAAGTTTACTATAATCCGACACCTGGTGGATACAGCCCGCCGGCAAGAGCGGCATTGTTGGTTGATAGCAGCAGGCCAACCGGGGCCAGATTAATTTTCTGCGGAAAGGCCGGCTAGGCGTAATTACTTAATAGCAATCTAAGTGCTTTTAGTTGCGTATTTAAGTAGTTAAATTTCAATTAATGTTTGAAGTCTTCGTTTAATCAGCAGTACATATCTCTACAGTCAACTGATTAAACTTCCCATTCATGAATACCAAAATCTGGACAGCTTTTACCATCGGCCTTTTTTCGGTGGTGGGTGCAGATGCACAAATAGGAGTATCCACTGTTACACCGCATTCCAGTTTTCATGTGAATGGTTCGGTGGCAAATAAATACCAGTCTTTCACCAACACATTAACAGCCACTGCTACTGATAACCTGCTGGTATTTACCGGCTCCGTTTCCACTACCGCCACCCTGCCCTCCGCGGCGGCCTGCAGGGGCAGAAATTATCTTATTAAAAATGCCGGTACCGGCAGTCCGTTTCCTTCACTTACACTTACACCGGCCACCGGCGAGACCATCGAAGGACTGGACAGCTGGCTACTGGATGAAGCCGGTGAAGCGGTGAGCCTGGTGAGCGATGGTATTGACTGGCAGGTGGCCCATATCTATCAACCCGCCCAGGCCGCCAGCCCTGGCTGGAACCAGAATGGCAATACAGCTGCTGCTGTAAAATCATTGGGCACCCTCAGCAGCCTGGATCTTGGCTTCCTCACAAACAATACAGAAAAAATGCGTTTGTCCGCTGCCGGTAGTCTTGGCATAGGCAGCACAGTGTTTGATGCGCTGAACCCGGAGAAACTGCTGGTGGATGCAGGTACCGCCACTTCCTTTAATGTTATCAGCGGAAAAGGAACTATTAATTCTTACCTGCAACTGAATATACAGAACCGATCTGACGGCACCAGTGCCAGCTCAGACCTGGTGGCCAGTGCCAATAATGGCAGCGAGACCGCCAATTTCATTGATATAGGTATCAATTCCAGCACCTTCAGCAATCCCGCTTATGCAGTGCTGGATGGCATCAATAATGCCTACCTGTATGCTGCCGGTAATGATCTTATTGCAGGCAATGGAACGGCAGGCAAAAACCTGCTCTTCTTCAACGGCGGAACTGCTGCGGCAAATGAAATTATTCGCGTAACCGGTGCCGGGCTCACAGGCATTGGCAATACAACGCCCACGGAAAAACTACAGGTAGAAGGCAATCTGCGTTTGTCGGGCTTGAACAGGGCTATTTTCTTTGATGCCAGTGTTGACCCCTATTCAGGTATAAAAAATATTTCCAGGTCAGGCGAAATCAATGAGCTTATGCTTTTCTCCGGTAACGATGTTACCGGCTCCTTTGGGGCCGACCGGATACGGCTTGCCTCCAATGAACTGCATTTTGCAACGGCACCCGTCAGCAGCAGCAGCAATACAGGTGATCCTTCCGGATTTTATCAAAACACAGCCAATGCGCCCACCCGGCTTTTTATTAATCAAAATGGCAATGTGGCTATAGGCACCACGGCATTCAACGCCAGCAAACCAGAACAATTACTGGTAGATGCCGGTAACACCAGTTCCTATAATGTTATCAGCGCCAGGGGCTCTTATAATAATTACCTGCAACTGAATATCCAGAACAATAATGGCGGGGCATCGGCCAGTTCAGATATTGTTGCCACGGCGGATAACGGTAACGAGACATCCAATTTTGTAAACCTGGGTATCAATGGTGATGGATACACCGGCAGCGGCATCACGGCAGGTGCCAACAATGCCTATCTCTTCAGTACTGGTAATCATTTAATCATTGGCAACAATACAGATAATAAAAACCTGCTGTTCTATACCAGTACTGCCGGCACCAGCACCCAGCGGATGCGCATTACCAGTGCTGGTTTGTTACCCGGACAGGACAATGTATATGCCCTGGGAAGCAGCAGCAACCGCAGCAGCGCCATCTGGGCAGTCAATGGTACCATACAAACCTCTGATCTGCGGTTGAAAAAAAATATTCACGCATTGCCCTATGGGTTGGCGGCCGTAATGCAGCTGCAGCCCGTTGCCTACAACTGGATAGATGAGAAAGACCCGGGCAATAAAATTGGTTTACTGGCCCAGGATGTTAAAAAAATTATTCCCGAAGTAGTAACAGGATTGGAGGACAGGGAAACCCTTGGGATGAATTATGCCGAACTGGTACCCGTGCTGATCAATGCCCTGAAAGAACTGAAGCAGCAGGAAATAGTATTGAGAAAAAAAGCAGCGGCGCTGCACCTGCTGGATTAACACTAACAATCATTCCATCATATTATGAAAAATACACCAACTGCCATGCAAACCAAATTTTTTACCGGCTTTCTTTTGTTCATGGGTATCACCATGGGCGCAAGTGCCCAAATAGGGATTGGCACCACTACCCCCAACTCAACTTTTGAAGTACAGGGATCTTTTGCCACAGCGTACCGTTCCTTTACCGCTGCTACTTCAGCAGGTGCAGCAGACAATATACTGGTGTTTACCGGCAGCACGGCCACCACGCTGACCCTGCCGGATGCCAGCACCATTACCGGCAGAAATTATTTGATTAAAAATGCCAGCACTACTGGCCCTGCGCCGGTGCTCACCATTGCCACTACTGCTGCACAAACCATTGAGGGGCTGCTAACCTGGACCCTGGACCAGACAAACCAGACGGTGCTGCTTATCAGCAACGGAAGTGGCTGGCAGATTGGGTCGCAGAGTTTACCCACCGGTTCGGGCACTTACTGGAGCCTGAACGGCAATAGTGTGGCGTCTATAAAAACAATCGGTACCATCAGTAATTTCGACCTTCCCTTTATTACCAATAACACCGAAAAAATGCGCTTGTCTGCTGCAGGCAGACTGGGTATTGGCACGGCGGTATTTGACGCTACCAATCCCGAAAAACTGCTGGTAGATGCAGGCACCACCAGTTCCTATAATGTCATCAGCGGAAAAGGCACGCTGAATAATTACCTGCAGTTAAATATCCAGAACAGGTCTGCAGGCAATACCGCCAGCTCAGACATTGTTGCTACGGCTGACAATGGTACGGAGTCGATCAATTACATAGACATGGGTATTAATTCCAGCGGTTTCAGCAATGCATCTGCCCCCCTACTCAATGGTGCCAACAATGCGTATCTCTATGCCACCGGCAACGACTTTATAATTGGCAATGCTACCGCCAACAAAAACCTTATTTTTTTTACCGGCGGGTATGCAGCTGCCAATGAGCGCATACGTGTAACCGGTACCGGCCTTACCGGTATTGGCAATACTTCGCCTACTGAAAAATTGCAGGTAGAAGGCAATATCAGGCTTTCCGGACTGAACAGGGCCATTTTCTTTGATGCTGATGCTGATCCCTATGCAGGTATAAAAAATATTTCAAGGGCCAGTGAAGTCAATGAACTGATGTTGTTTTCAGGCAACGATATTGCAGATACCAGTGGCGCTGACCGTATCCGGCTGGCAACTAATGAAATTCATTTTGCGACTGCCGCCAGCACAGGAGGAATCAATTCAGGAGACCCCACTTCTTTTTATGGCAATACCACCAGTGTTCCCACAAGGATGCTTATCAACCAGACCGGCAACGTGGCCATTGGCACTACCACATTCAACAGTACCAAGCCGGAGAAATTACTGGTAGATGCCGGCACCACCAGTTCTTATAACGTCATCAGCGGAAAGGGATCTATTGACAATTACCTGCAGCTGAATATCCAGAACAGCAACAGCGGCAGTGCTGCCAGTTCCGATATCGTAGCTACCGCCAATAATGGAACAGAAACTTCCGGCTATGTAAACCTGGGCATCAATTCCAGCGGTTACAGCAGCAGCGGTATCACCGGCGGTGCCAACAATGCTTATCTGTACAGTACGGGTAACGACTTTATTATTGGTAATTCAACTGATGACAAAAGCCTGATTTTTTATACCAGCACCGGTGGCAGCAGCACAGAAAGAATGCGTATTACCAATGCCGGCCTGCTACCCGGACAGGACAATACCTATTCATTGGGCACTACGGGTAACCGCTGGTCGGTGGCCTGGTCTGCCAATGGCACTATACAGACATCTGATGCCCGGCTGAAGAAAAATATTCATCCATTGCAGTACGGGCTGGCGGAAATCATGCAATTGCGCCCGGTTGGTTACAACTGGAAAGATATTTCCAATACGCGTAATAAAATTGGCTTACTGGCCCAGGAAGTAAAGAAAATTATTCCCGAAGTGGTTACGGGTGATGAAACAAAGGAAAACCTGGGAATGAATTATGCTGAAATGGTGCCTGTGCTTATCAATGCCATCAAAGAACTGCGCGGTCAGATGACGGACCTGGAGCATCTGATCAGTGAACACGATAAAAAAGAAAAAACAAAAATGGCGGTAAAAAATAAATGACGGATATTACCGGGCTGGTGAAATAAACCGAAAACAGCTTTCCACTGTTTCGACGGCAACTGCTTAAATGAGCACTGAAAGAGCGGCATTTAAAAGCGGGGTGGTGGAGACTATCGCTGGTGATAGGCAAACTTCGGTCTGCTGTTGCCGTATTACCAAAGAACGCCTGCAGCATCATTGGCGCGATGGGCAATACCCGTAAGTGTTCCAAACATGTTCCAGCGGAACATTTTATGGGTAGAAAACATATTTCTGGATGAAGGTGTGCCGTAGGTTCGCTTTGTGCAAATGCGGGCGACAAGCACAAAACGTTCCTACAGAACGTAAAAAAACATTCCAATTGATACTACCCACAAATCACCCCGCTGGGGTGAAGTGATGTGCGTCACGAATATTGAAATTAAACTATCAAATCCAGGGTTTCGAACACTTATGCGCGATACCCATCGCTGTGGATATATCGCCCTTTCAGGGCTACGACAAATACAAATCAATACAAAAAAACAGCTCCAGAGGAGCGGCATACATTAGCGGGGCGGCAGCGCCCCCCGCTGCTGCGGCCTGGTTTCCTGCAGCACAGTTCCCTTTGCTCAATCATAAAGCACCCCTACCCTTAACGCTCTTAAACCAGCCACGCCCTGCAATTCTTCCAGCTGCAGTTGTTCCAGGTCGTCCTGCAATACTCCTTCCTGCTGCAATTCCCGGATATACCCAAGGTACTCATCTGCATCATGATGATCATAATACACCACCGCAATCTTCCCCGGTTGGGTCAGCCGCTCGGTGGTATCCCTGATCAGCACCTTATCAATTCTTTTCTTGACGATGTGGTACCTGATATTATAAGCCCCTTCTACGTCAAAGCGCCGCTCATCGTTGCGGAAAACAATATCAATGGTACGGGGGTTGATAAATATCAGCTGTGTTGTCTCCAGCGGGTATTCCAGTACCGACTGCAATGAACGGGTAATTTTTGCAATAGCAGCCATGGACTGCAGCTGCCAGCGGTGCAGGCGCGTCACATAAGAAAGATTAAATGGCGTTCGGGGCGCTATGGATTGCCCGATATAGATATCATATTCTATTCCATCGGTACGGAATTTTTCAAAATAAAATGGATAGTACTGCTGCAGTTCTACATTGGAAGCATCAATAAAACGACCCACCGCCTTATTAAGTTTTTTCATGGAATTCTCCAGTTGCCGCCTTTGAGCATGGGCCTGCCCTTTTTGTTCGCTGGTATCAAGAAAATAATCTTCCGTTTGCTTTACCAGTATCGCAGGCAGCCCCCTGCCTTCAGTGTTCAGCGTTGGATGCACCTGCCTGTCTAAAAAACCAGTCAGTTCTATTTCATCTTCTGCCGAGACAAACATTTGCAGTTTATCGTGCCACTGCTGGCAGGATACTATTAAAGACAAAATGGCTTCATCGTTGCTAAACGCATAGCGTGCCGCCAGCAGGTCTTTCAGCAAACCCAGCTGAAACTGAAGATCCTGCCGCAGCGCACGGTTGCGCTCCACGGTAGAATTCCTGATATCTACCGCACCGTACAACGGATGCACTGCTTCAAAGGAAACTTTCTCCAATGCGCTGCTTTTATGCTCAATATCGTGGCTGCGGAAATAATGCCAGGCTACTTCATTGAATTTCCATTGAACAGAAGGCTGGATATTGGTGAACTGCTCTTTGACAATATCATTGATGGACTTGTTGAATTTATCTATGGCCATTAATAAAAGCTGGGACAATAATGGCAGGGCGGGCTTCAGCCTTGCGGCCTGCAGCTCGTTAAGGGCGGGTGTATCTTTGGCTGCCGCCACTTCAAAAATACCCACCAGCGACTTATTAAAAAACACCGGCATCAGTGCATAGTAAGTATACCCCACAGCCAGCAGCGCCTGCCGTATAATTTCCGGCAACAGTTTATTGACCTCACCTGCCCGGAACACTATCCATTCCGGCTTTTTAATATATTGATTGGTGTAGCGGGTAAAAACTGGTTTGGAGATGCCCGCATCAAAACTGGCTTTCAGCAAAAGGCTATAGCTGAAGTTTTCATAAGGAAGCGCAGCGCGGTGGTTGACATAGAAAAAGGGCATCACCCCGAATTTATACCTGCTGTCTCCCACAATGGTCTGCAGCAGCCGCATAATCCTGGTAAATCCTTTTTCTTTATCCTCGTCTTCCATTCTCACCAATGCTTTTCCCAGCTGCTCCACCGACTGCTGTACAGTAACATCGGTCATGGTAATGATACAGAAACCGGACGCCACAAAATGCGCCAGCGGCAGTACAGACAAAATTCTTTCTGTCGCGTTAATGCAGCCCATACAGGAATCAATCATTCCATGCGCTGGCATATCCATACCGGGCTTCAGGGTCACCTCCACAAAGCGGGTATCAATATGCATGCGGTAATACTTATACAAGCCAGTAACCGGATCAATGAAACTATGAATGACTTCATGCCTGTCCGGCAGGGCCTGGCCATACACTTTTTGCAATACCAGGTTATACTGAAACTCCCGGTGCAGTTCAAGCAGATCTTTTTGTTCTATCCAGGCATCGGGCATTGACAGTCCGGACTTATCTTTCATCAGCCACCTGAACCCACTGGTAGCATAAAATGCTTCTGTGGCAGATGTATTTGTAAGGGCCAGTAAAGTATCATCTTCATTATCTGCCAGGGGTAACACAAAAGCGGCCACCAATTCCAATATTTCTTTGTAGCCACCGGTAGCTGCTACCGGAATACCTTCTACCAGTTCTGGAAACGCTGCTAGTTTTTCCAACGCCTGCCGGTAAAAATCTGCCCTGCTGGAACTTGCAGTGCGCAGCTTCTCTTCCAGGAATGCAATAAATTTTCTAAATGACACCAATGATGCCACTGTATGTTCTGCTTTCGCGTGTGTGTTTAATTCCAGAATATCCTGTTTCATCTTTTTTTCAATTGATAAGGTTAAAACCTGAACCCTGCTGTAAAATACGGATACCAGCCCTCATTGGAATAACCGGCCAGCATTTGAAAAACGAATAACTGCGCGGGTGCAAAATAAATACCCCCACCCACACCCTGGTGCCAGCTTTTGTCATTATAGCCCTGTTGCCATACTTTGCCAATATCATAAAAAGCCAGTACCCCAATTTGTCCGGGCAGAATATAGGAAGCCAGATCACCCAGCTTAATTCTGAGTTCAAGGTTATTGTACAGGCTGTGCTCTCCTGCAAAACGAAATTGCCGGAAGCCCAGCATATTGGACTGCCCTCCAAGAAAAAGTGATTGATAAAAAGTAGTCTTGCCCGCGGTGATACCGCCTCCTATCCTGTTGGCGAGCACAATATTTGATTTGCGGTCAAGGCTTCTGTAAAAAGCCAGTTGCGCCGTAAACTGCAAATAAGATTTTGAATAGCTGTTCAACCCTGCATACCCCTGCAGCCTTGCGTTAAAATAATTGCCGAACAGGGGCAGGATACCACTGCTGCGTCCATCGTGGGTAAATGCCGCCACCAAGCCTGCGTGTGTTTTGTCTTTGTCAATCGTAGCGCTGTCGTAAGAATGCAATTTATCCGGTTGGTTGATAAACCTGCCTGCATTGTCATCAGCAGAAAAACGATAGTATTGAAAAGAGGGACCTACCGAAAAACTATTGGATTTACCACTGCGCCAGCGGGCTGCTGCTTCCAGCGTGTAATAATTAAACCTGGTACGGTAATACCTTTTGTACCCATCTGTTTTTAGAAAAGGCGTTGCATTGCCGCGGCCAAAGAAGTTCTGCGTATTATCCGGTGCGGCCGCATTGGCGTTGAGGGTAAGATCAGCATTGCCCATCGCCTTCAACCATTCACCCGCGTAAGAAAATCTGTAGGCAGCAGTTGAAAAAGAATGGGTGATCAGAAATTGCTGCACACTGGCATAGGGTTGTTTGCGGAAGCCCTGCCGTATCCATTTCAATCCTCCACTGAGCAGGAAACCATCATCCGCATTAAATCCGGCAGCTGCCAGGGGAATGGTTTTGTTATAACGGTTGGTCAGCTGCTGTGCGGTGTTGGCTGCATCGCCGGAGAGATGCCGGTGTACGGCGCCGTACTGCCCGGCAAATACCGCATTGCTGTCTCCATCATAAATATGTATTTTCCGCAGGAAGGCAGGCTTCCCTGAAACAGCGTAGGTTTTTTCTGACATTCCATCCCCTACCACCCTGATAGTAACCGGCGAACCACTATTGCGCAGCACCACACTGTCGCTGCCACCGTTAATGTACAAACGCAATTCTTTGGTGATGGCCGGGTCCAGAATACGGCTGTACAATAGCTTGCCTGCTGTTCTTTCTTTGGTGATTTTGTAAATATGCACCCCCAGCTGCTTATCCAGGGTATCGTTAATCAGCACCAGTTCGTTTTTGTCGGAGGTAATTATATCAATGGTCCTGTTGATGAACCGGTAATAGACAGGCATCGAATGCAGCAGCGCTGCCCTGCGTTTTTGTAATTGCTCAAACAGCCGCTGGCCGGTAGTTGCATAGATATTGGAAGGCAGCTGCTGCAGTGCATGGGCAATCACCGAATCTGTAAGTTTACCGGCCACTTCGCTGCTGGCTTGCTGCCAGTCTGCCAATGAAAGCACATTGGTGTAAATACCATCAATGAACCGGGCATTGAACACGAAAGTATTGATGTTCCTGATCTCCGGCCCAAATCCCTGCAGTTTGGGCTGAATCCAGGGCAATGCAACTATCCCCGGAAAAAGCCCCCGGTTAATATAGAATGCCTGGTCCCTGTCCCTGGGTACCGGTTTATAAAACTTCGACTTACCCTTTGCATCATCTATCCATCTCCACTGATCGCCATGGCGGTCCCAGTCGCCCAAAAAAATATCCTGGATCCTGGCACGTAAAAAAGCCTGCTGATCTATGCTGTTGTCATTGTCTTCTTTCAGCTTTGCATCCATTTTAACCGTTGAGAGCGATTTCCCCAGCGGCTCTCTTTCCTCCAGCAGTGCTACGGTATTGGCAAAATCGCGGTTATAGATGCCCAGTGCTTTGTCCTGCGCTATATAAACAAAGGAAGGATTACTATGCGGAACGCCAAGGGCATCTG
Organism: Chitinophagaceae bacterium; assembly: GCA_031424135.1. Lineage (GTDB taxonomy): Bacteria > Bacteroidota > Bacteroidia > Chitinophagales > Chitinophagaceae > JACMLD01. The sequence continues at coordinate 9,684 of JANPGT010000763.1, read as the reverse complement.
CTATCACCGGCACCACCAGGGGGCCATAGGGAAAACTGGAAGAGAAATTATCTTCCAGTATATCAGCAGCGAGCGTCTGGCTCAGTGCCTTTGGCAATAATGCTTCAGGAAATTTATTAATACTCCTTAATACCCATTCTTTACCGCTGCTGTCTTTCAGCCGCAGTGAATGTGTCTGCATACCACCGCCCAGTTCTATGGGTTGCAATCCGGCTTTTGCCAGCTGCAATACTTTAAAATCTGTATTGGCAGCCCATACCTTCCGGTAATTTTCTCCAAACAGTTGGCGGTGCAGCTTGCTCACCTTATCATAGCCTGGTTTCAGCGCAACTACCTTACTGTCGGCAGTGGAAAGCATTGCCGTTAATGCGCTGCCGCCTTCCGGAACTGTATGCGCTTTGGTATATATAAAAGTCTCCTGCACACTGTCTTTATCTAATTGCAAAAACCGGAGCCGGATACTGAAATCCTTCAGCACATCTGCCACCACATAGCCACTTGCCGCTGCTGCAAAAATGCTGCCCCTGCCTTTTTTTACTGCGGTATGCCTGCTGCCTGCGCCGCTTACCACCTGCAGCACTTCTCCTGCAATTAATTGAAGCGAATGCTCATGTCCGGATACATGAATAATATTCGGATGTTTGCTTAGCACTGCGTCTACCGATGCGCTCATGTCTTTATACAGGGCATTTTTCAGGTCTTCTGCGGGAGGAAACCCGGCTCTTAACAATGGATACAAAGAACCCAGCAATGGTAGCGGTATATACAGGTTTTTATTGAGTTTTGTCAGCGGAAACAAATGATCTTCCAGCGTATAATAACCGCCATGCACCCCGTAGGTTTTAAACGGATGATGGGTAGCAAAGAATACCAGCTTATGCTGATTGCGGCGTAAAACGTCTTCCAGCTTTCCCAGCACATCCCGCTTTGTCCGGCAACTGCAATCGGTTCTGTCTGCATGGTTATCGAAGGGATACAGCCACCATTCTGAATCCATCGCTACCAGCACCGTGTTATCATCTATTGCCAGTTCGTAGGGGCCGGGACAGGCATCTTCCGGCAATAACCTGAGCAGCGAATCCTGCTGTGCACTGATAAATGCATTTGCTGCCAATATTTTGCTGTAGCCCTGCGGACCGCTTTTGTCCCAATCGTGGTTACCGGGAATAAAATACACCGGCACCTGCTTTGCGCGCAGTGCTTCAAACTGTGAGCGCAGCATATTTTCTGTAGTTATTTTCTTTGACCCCGCTGCTTCCAATCCACGTGGATATATATTGTCTCCAAGAAACAGGGCGGTTGTTTTACCCGGCAAATTCCTGCTGAGGGCATCAGCAATAATGGCTTTCTGGGCCGGGTTATCGTCGCCCGCATCTCCTATCAATAATAACCGCTGCAATACATCCTCCTGTGCGGTAAGCACCGAAGCCATGCAGGTAAATAAGATAGTAATGATGGCAGCTTTTTTCATTGGCCTATATTTTTTTCTTGTGCCGGAACAGCCGGTTACTAATAAGATGACTTAGATAGCTGCTACCCGCGCCTACCACCGCACCCCCAATCACGTCTGAAGGATAATGTTTCCCCAGGTACATCCTGGAATACCCCACAGCACCGGCCCATAGATAAGCAGGTGCCGCTACATACCATTTTTTATACTGAAGGGTAAGCGTGGTTGCCACGGCAAAAGCCTCCGATGTATGCCCCGAAGGAAAAGACTGACCATGGGTGGGGCTGTTCACAAAAACATCTGCGGGATACCTGTCAGCGGGGCGTGTACGGTTAACCACATTTTTAATAAGGGTGGTTATCCCGATATTCAACCCGGTGCTGATGATCAATTCATAGCCATTGTACTGGATATTTTTATCTTTCTTAATAAATCCATACGCAAGGGTACTGCCCGTAATGACACCGGCTACCCAGTCAATGGAACTGCTGGCTTTGTTCCATACAAAAGCATCCGGATAGCGCGGATTGATGCCCTTCAGGATATCTATATCAATATTTTGTGCCAGGCTGCTTTGCGAAACCCAGACACAAATACACAGTAACCATTTCTTAGAATGCCTCATTAATAAATTTTTATTTCTTTTGGTATACAAATTTCAGGATACTGCCGGCTTCTTCTTCTCCTGCTTCATTGGAAATGTATAAATTACCGGCCTTGTCAAAAGCAATTCCTTCGGGCTGGGTAAATTCAACCGACGGCAGATGATACGTGCTCAAAGGGGCCCAATCGCTATCTGCCACAAGCAGCAATTTATTTACGGCAGAGAGGATATACCATTGATGGGTCACCGGGTTTCTTGCCAGCGCAGAAGGTTTGAGACGTATATTTTTTACGCCTGCCATCTTGCCAATACCTGCAGCAGCCATCGTAAAATTGCCTTCCGGATGAATGATTCCGTCTACCCCCAACCGTAATGTCTGTCCGGATACATTTTCCCCTGCTTTATCAGTGCTGCAGTTTTTACACAACACATACAATAGTCCGCTGCCCTCTTCAGCATACAGTGATTCATATTCACCTTCGGGAAGCAAACCAGGCTGTGGCGCCGCATTGTCAATTTCCCCGGAGGAGATGCTGGCCAGGGGAAAGGTGAAAAACACCCCATCACTGCGCAGCATCACTATATATCCGTTGCAAACAGCGATGTCTTCATAATCTCCTTTTTTTGAAAACTTCAGGTGATTAATTTTTTTGTCGCCGGGCCGGAAATAAAACACTTTCCCTTCCTCATCCTGTTCTGCAAAAAGGGTATCTGGGTTACCGTTATGAAAAGCAATGCCGGAAATCTCATCTAAGACGGGGAGCGTTGTAAAAACAACCGGTTTGCTGAGATCGTATCCATCCGGCCCCCCGCTTTTCCTGCTTTGCTTACAGCCAGCCGGAACTACCAGTAATAAATGAAACAGGACAAGGACAGATTTATGTTGCAGGTTCATAGGGCTGTTTTTGCTGTAAAAATGAATAGATAGCTGATTGTGACCGAACGGGCGCGTGGTGACCAGGCAGGATTTCTATTAAGGTATCCCCGGTAACTCCCGAAGCCTGTGTATTGTCTTTTAACTGCAGATCGATAATGGCCCGAAGTTCAGCTTTTAATAATGGGTCGTACAATGGAAAACAAACTTCTACCCTGCGGTAAATATTCCTGTTCATCCAGTCTGCAGAGCCCAGCCAAATTTTTTCATCACCGGCGTTGGCAAAAATAAATACACGGCCATGTTCCAGGTAACGGTCTACAATCCTGGCCGCCGTGATATGCTCACTCATTCCATGCACCCCGGGTTCAAGACAGCAAATGCTTCTCACCAGTATTTGCACCCTTACGCCAGCAGCCGATGCTTCGTACAATTTATTAATCAGCACCTGGTCTTCCAGGTTATTGAGTTTAATAATAATACCCGCGGGTTTTCCGTGGCGGTAATTGATCATTTCCTGGTCAATCAGCTGCAGAAAAACATCCTGCAGGTTAAACTGTGCCACCAGCAGGTGCTGAAACTGTATTTCAGTACGTGAATGTGGCTTTCTTCTGAATTGTAAAAATATAAACAGCATTTCCAGCTCCCGTACAATGCCCGGGTGAGCGGTCAGCAGAATATGATCTGTATAAAATTTTGCCGTTAGTTCATTAAGATTTCCTGTTGCCAGCAGCCCGAAATACTGCATCCTTGCTCCATGCCTTTTTTTTACCAGGGCCACTTTGGCATGTACTTTTAACCCGGGGATACTGTTAATTAATTTTACACCGGCAGCTTTCATTTGTTTAGACCAGCGGATATTGTTCTGCTCATCAAACCTCGCTTTCAGTTCAATGAATACGGTCACTTTTTTTCCATTATTGGCAGCCGTTATAAGCGCATTGGCTATTCTTGAATCACCTGCCACGCGGTAGAGGGTTACAAATATTTCCTCCACAGCGGGATCAACGGCTGCTTCATTAAAAAAACGCAGCACGGTTTGGTAGGATTGATAAGGCGTATGCAGCAGGCAATCTTTTTGCAGTATGGCATCAAAAATGGAACCGTGCTCAGCAAAAAGGGATTGGGCAGGTGGCTGGGGTGGATAACACAGCGCTTCCCGTGTAACGGGCATACTTCCCAAATCTTTCAGGTTATGGTAATGCCCGCCTTCTATGGCACTTGACAGGGGCAGGTCCAGCAAGTGCAGCAGCTGTTTCAACTGTACCGGCGTCATTCCTGGTTCATATAAAAACCTGGTAGCGGGACCTGCATCCCGTTTATGGAGTTGCCTTTCAATTTTTTCTGCCAGGTCGCCTTCAAATTCGTCTGCCAAATCAAGTTCGGCGTCGCGGGTAATCTTGATATTAAAGGCACCCCTGATGATATTGCCTGGAAACAGCAGGTGTAAAAAATGTTTGATGATATCGTCCAGGAACAGGATATAAACAAGGTTATTTGCCTTAACTGAAAAGAAACGGGGAATGCTGGCCGAAGGAATACTCAGCAGGAAAAACCTTGCTGAACTGGCCGTATCGCCGGTTATCACCACTTTATACAAAGCATTGCTTTGCGGAAAAAAGTCATTCCCTTTGCCACTCAATGATACCAACTGCAGAAAGGCCATCACTTCCGATCTGAAATAAGTTTCCAGGCCGGGCTCAAGAAATGCAGGAATGGGGCTGTTGTACACCAAACATATCCCGTTGTCTAATAATGCCGGCACCAGGCGGCGGGTGAATATGCGGCCGAACAATACCTGTTGTTCACTGATTGTCTTCCTGGCTTCTTCCAGCAATTGGTGGTAATGCTCAATGGCTGAAGGCCTGGCCTGGTGCAATAAAAGCAAAGCTGGCATCCTTACCCGGTAAAATTCATCCAGGTTAGACGAAAAAATAGACAGAAATTTTATCCGTTCCAGCAATGGAACATGTTCCCTGGCGGCTTCTTCCAGCACTCTTCCGTTAAACGAAAGCCAGCTAAGGTCACGGTTGATGTATCTGAATACCATTGATAGTGTATTATCCAAAGAAAATAATGGCAACGCCAAATGCAATGATGGAAACAATGAGCGTAAACATAAAGACGGTATAGGATATCCGCAGCAATTTATACTTGTTACCCAGTACAATTCCCTGCGAGTGAATATCCCTGATAAGACTGGCATACAAAAATTCGCCATCCTTCATTACTTCCTGCATCCCTTCGTAATAATGATCAAAATCCATTTTATAGAAATTTCCGAAGAACAACAGGTTCACTTTACGGCTGGCCAGCTGCTCCTGGCTGAAATAACCATTGGGAATTTTTGGCCTGGTGGCCAGTATAGAAAAAATAATGGCTACTACGGTTCCAATGAGTAATATCAGCGTGGGTGCTATCAGGTGTTGTGCAGTCTCCAGCCTGCGCACCAGCAGGCTGAGTACCACTGATATGATGATGGAGTTCACAGAAATCATAATGTTGGCCTTGCTGTCTGCCATATCGCTCAGGCGCTGGTGATTGGTAGAAGCTACCCTGAACATGGTTTCAATGCCTCTTACGGGGCGCTCTGGTTTTTTTGCCGTCGCTATTGAGGGATCGGCTCCTGTTGTTTTGACTGCCGTCTTTTCGCCTGCCCCGCCTGCTGCAGCATCGTCGCCGTTACTTTTAAGTTTCTTTTTCAACCTTTCAATATTCTCCTCTTTTTTTTCATTTAGTAACAACTGGCAGTAATCGGTATGATATTGATGGGCTTCTAAAAAATGGATGCTTTTCAACCGCCATTCGTCTTTGCCCGGTTTTTGATGCTCCTTACTTGCGTACTCCTTCCTCATCATTTTATCAATTGCTGAAAACTCATCTGTACCAAGGTGAAAAAGATCCGCGTCGCACACAATTTTTTCATTCAATGTTTCAGGGTGCTGCGGCAACTGGGTGGCCAGTATGCAACGGCGGACCGACTCAATAGTGGTTTCATCCACCCCACTGGTCTTTAAATAATCTGCCGCCAATGCAGCGCCCTTTGCCTCATGATCTGTGCCATCCCCGATATAGTAACCGGTATCGTGAAACCAGGCAGCGGTGTGAACGATAAAAAAATCATGTTCCTCCAGCTGGTAATGATTGGCAATCTGGTGCGCAGCAGCCACCACCCTTTCTGTATGGGCAAGGTTATGATAAGGAAGTGCCATACTATCCTGTCCGGGATTAAAATGCTGTCTTACGTAAGTTTCCACTTTATTACTTACAGAGGGGTAATTTATCATATCGCTATAATTGAATATTCATGTTGCCTGTTCGGGGAGCGTACCGCAGCGGCACTGTCTTATCCCGGTTGGGTTTCAAAAGGCGGGCAATTGATACAGTTGCAGGAAATTCCTGGCTGGGCAAAACTAAACAATAATATACGCTTTTTGTTGGATTCAATATATCCGGCAGGCGTTTGCGGAACTGTGGTCAAAAACGATAACCAATGGAAATATAGGGCAGGCTGCCTTCCTTAGAAAACCCCATGGCAAACTGCATCATTATCAGCTGTGCAGGCAAAATGTACACACCGGCACCATAGCTGTCATGCCACTGAGCCGATGACTCCCCGGGCATCCAGACCCTTCCCAGATCATTAAAAGCAATCATGCCGACGGTACCCGGTAACAGGTAAGAATTAAAATCAAATAATTTTATTCTCAGCTCTGTATTGTTATAGAGGGAAGTCTTACCGGCAAACCGGTTGGTATGAAATCCCCTCATCGTCTGGGCCCCGCCAAGGTAAAGCAACTGAAAAAAGGATGGCTGTCCGGCAATAACACCAAAACCTGTTCGGTTGGCGATTACAAAATTATTTCCCGCGGGTGCAGTATACAGGTTCATTTCAGATAAAAGCTGCACATAAGATGGGTGTGCTCCATTCAGTTGCTGCATGGCTTTTACCGTTGTATTCCAGTAAATACCCCTGGTAGGCGACTGCATATTATTCCTTGTATCTACGCTGAGACCGGTAACCAGTCCTGCAAACACTTTTGTATCATAAAGCGCCGCTTCCGGAAATTGTTGATTGTACTGGTCGAAAAAGCGCCCGGTATTATTGGAAGCCTTACTGGAATAATACTGCGTGGCCAGCCCTCCATTGATTTGCCAGTGCCCTGCAAAGGGATGATGCAGTTGTACCGATGCATTTACATAGTCATAACGCGAACGGTAATAGCTTATCTTCTGATTACCCTTGTTTACAAATACCGGTTGGTTGCCCACCCCAAAGAAATTGCTGAGGTTCTGCGGCCCCCTTGAGTACAAATCAACCACAAGATCATTGTTACCAAAAAGCTTTTTTAAAACTGCGTTGTACGTAATTAAAAATGTCTTCCTTGAAAAAGAATAATTCACCAGCAGTTCATGACGGAATGCATAGGGCGATTTTCTGAAGCCCTGCTTTTCATCAAAGAAACCAGCCTTCAGAATAAGGCCTTCATCAAGACTGTAGCTACCTGTAATCACAGGCGCAAAGCGATCATAAACAAAAGACTTTTTATCGTAATCATTCACTCCGCTGTCGGTGGAGAAACGACGCTTAGCGGAAGCAGTTGATGAAATCCGGTTCATTTCATCAGCAAGGTCATAGAGGTATATTTTTGCACTGCCTCTTTTCATCCGGGGTATAAAAAAACTGTCTTCGCCGGCGCCGCCCACCAGCCTGATGCGGATAGGGCTGTTAAAAATACTATCTACGGTAAAAATATCATTACCACCCATTCCGTACAGCCTTATCTCCCTTGTAATGCCGGCTACAAAACTACGGCTGTAAACATTGCTGCCGGTGCTTCCGTCATTTTTAAGTTTATGCACCGTTAAAAGGGTATTGCCTGCACTGTCGCTGTTGATTAGAAAATGTTCCCGCTTATCAGATGCGGGAATTTCAACCGTGCTGGATATAAACCGGAAATAATTCATAGCGTAGTCCATGAGCCTGTCGCGCCTTGTTATAAGGTGGTGAATTAACAATGGGCCGGTAAGCGTGAAAATTGTGCCAGGAAGCCGGTGAACAGCAGCCGTGATCAAACTGTCAGTAAGGGTTTGTTGCAAAAAGCTGGTGGCTGCCTTCCAGTCTGCCTCCCCCAGACTGTTTAAAAAATAGCGATCAAAATAACGGGCATTTACATTAAACCCATTGATGTCCCGGATTTCATCGTGAAACCCCTGGAATTTTGTTTTCAACCACTGGTGGGCAACCACCCATGGAAATATGCCGGACGTATTGTAATAGACCATGTCACGGTCGCGGGGTACGGGCGTGTAAGCAGTAGCTGCTTTTTCTTTCTGCTTTTGCCAACGCCACTGGTCTTCATGCCTGTCCCAGTCGCCCAGCAGCATATCCAGCAATCTTGCGCGCAGCACCAGTTGCTGCTGTACTTTTACATCATGATTGTTTTGCAGGGCCTGCTGTACTTTCTCTGTATTGTCAGTGTCTGCTTCACCGGTTGGCTCCCTTTCCTCCAGCAGGTACACAGCATTTGCAAACGATTCGTTGTACCGGCCAAGGCCCGTGTCCTTAGCCAGGTAAATAATTTCCGGGTTGCTGTGTGGTATACCCAATGCTGCTGCCAGCGGAGGCACCGTTAGGCTGGCAAACGGGTGTGCAGTCACCACCTGGTCCTGCAAAATATCCCTTGCCAGCCCGTGCCGCAAACCGGCAGGCAGGCCACGCTCCGGATATTTCTGAACAGTCCTCAGTACCCATTCCTTTCCCTGGCTATCGCTAAGCCGCAATGATTTCGTCTGTAAGCCACCCCCTTCTTTTACTACTGTTAACCCTCCTTTTTCTTTTGACAGGTAGCATATGCGCAGCATCACAGGGGCGGCCCAGGAACTCCGGTAGCCGTTGCCAAAGAATACCCGGTGCAGCTTTCCAACTTTATTGTACCCCGGTGCAATGGCAATGCTGATACTATCCTGTGCAACAGCATTTTTACCAAACAGGCAGATGAACACGCAGGTGAAAAGTCCGCAGCATTTCAGCCGCCTGCTGGTCACAGAACACAGCCGGGCCAGAAACCCTTTGCGGAGATGAATGTGGTAAAAGTACATTTGCAGCAAGATAATACTGGTTCATGCCAATTTAAACATTATTTCGGTTCACTGATGCAGTACACAGGTGGGCGGCGAAGACAAGAATGCGTTTATCCCAATCGTAAAAAGCCTCACGGCAATGGCTATAGCTACTATTTTTTTCTCTTTGATTTACTTTTAAACCCGGGCGTTAACCAGTTTTTACTTTTAACATACTGGCATTGATAGCTACTACTACGGTACTGATAGTCATTAATACAGCCCCTGCCGCCGGGCTCAATAAAACCCCCTGCCTGTATAATACCCCGGCTGCCAGGGGCAATGCCACAATATTATACCCTGTGGCCCATACCAGGTTTTGTATCATTTTACGATAAGTAGCTTTGCCAAATAAAATAAGGTGCACAATATCTTTTGGATTACTGTTTACCAGCACGATGCCGGCAGTTTCTGCGGCTATATCGCTACCGCTGCCCACTGCAATGCCCACATCAGCCTGGGCCAGTGCCGGCGCGTCGTTTACTCCGTCTCCCGTCATTGCAACAAATTCACCACGCTCCTGCAGCTCTTTGATCTTTTCCAATTTTTCATGCGGCAACACTTCCGCAATAAAACTATCCATGCCTATTGTGTCACTTACACTTTTTGCTACCCTGTTGTTATCGCCGGTAA
>JANPGT010000762.1:0-6280 GCA_031424135.1 Chitinophagaceae bacterium | reverse complement strand
TTTCATTAAAGTGCATGCCCAATTTTTCTGCCAGCAGGTTAAAATGGGTAAACTCGGCATTGCCCGAATCATTGGTCATCAACAGCAGCACGCCCCAACTACATACAACCCAAAGAAGCGCAGGTGATCTACGACTGGGTGAAAGCAGGTGGCGTGCTGCTGTTGATGACCAATGATTCAGGCAATGCCGAGTTTACCCATTTTAACCTGCTGGCAGAAAAATTGGGCATGCACTTTAATGAAAACAGCATTAACCGCGTGCAGGGCAATGAGTTTGAAACCGGTGCTTTTTATATGCCGCCAGCCGATGCAGTTTTTAAAAGCGGCCCCAAAGTATATATAAAGGAATTGTCTACCATAACGGTGAAAGCCCCCGCAAAAGCGCATTTGACCAATAAAAACGGCGACAATATTATGGCCATTGCCAAAATTGGCAAGGGTAGCGTGTTTGCAGTGGGCGATCCCTGGTTTTACAATGAATACCTGGATGGCAGGAAGCTGCCCACGGAATTTCAGAATTATGAAGCAGCAACAGACCTGGTGAAATGGCTGCTGCAGCAATCAACCAAAAAAAAATAATTGCAGTAAGCTGTGAGACGGTATAGAAAAATAGCCTGTGTATCAGCGGCAGCCATGCTATCCGCCGGGCTAGTGTTTGCCACAGGCATTAACCCTGTAAAAAAGATCACAGTAGACATCAACGGCAAAGGAGATTATACTTCAATACAGGCTGCCGTTAACAGTTTGCCGGATACTGCCGCTGCGCCGCGGCTGATATTTATAAAGAAAGGTATTTACAGGGAAAAAATATATATCGAAAAATCCTTTGTCATTTTTGAAGGCGAGGATCGTGCCGGTACTGTTATTACGCAGGCCATAGCAAGAGATGAATGGCGCTGCCTGCACAATGAAGACTGGGGCGTTGCCACTATGAATATTGATGGCAATGATATTACTTTGAAGAACCTTACCATCATTAACAGTTATGCGCTGGATGCAAAAACAGACAAAACCATTTATTGCCCGCTGGATACTTTACTGAAACAAAGAAAAATTACAACTGCCGGGCACCAAATGGCAATACGCAGCATGAATGCAACCCGGTTGAGTGCCATCAACTGCCGGTTTGCCGCATGGGCGGGCGATACGGTGAGTCCCTGGAATGTAGAAAACGGGCTTTTCTATTTCAAGGATTGCATCATGGAGGGTGGTGTAGATTTTTATTGTCCAAGAGGATGGGCCTATGCTGAAAACTGCCAGTTTATAGCCAATACCGGCAGCGCCAGCATCTGGCATGATGGGTCCAGGAACAAAGATGCCAAAACGGTATTAAAAAATTGTTCGTTCAGCGGTTTCAACGGATTTAAACTGGGCCGTTACCACAAAGACGCACAGTTTTATTTAATTAATTGTTCATTTGCAGCCAATATGGCCAATGAAGATATTTACCTGGTGCCCACCAGCAATACGCTGCTCTGGGGAAGAAGAATCTATTACTTTAACTGCCACAGAAACGGAACAGATTATCCCTGGTATGCCGATAACCTTGACAAGGCAGCCGGCGCACCACCCGCAAACAATATTAACGCAGCATGGGTATTTGGCAACAAATGGAATCCAGCTGAAAAAAATAATGCATTATGACGCTCTCTAAACAGACTTTATCCGTATTACAAAAAGCAGGTGTACCGGGTGTACCTGCAGATGCGCTGTTTGCATTGCCCGAAAAAGTATTACAATTTGGTACCGGCGTGCTGCTGCGCGGCTTGCCCGATTATTTCATTGACAAAGCCAACAAGCAATCCATATTTAACGGGCGCATCGTCATTGTGAAATCTACCAGCCAGGGTGGGGCAGATGAATTCAGCAAACAGGGCAACCTGTATACCCAATGTGTACGCGGCATAGAAAATGGCCAGCGTGTAGACGAAACCATCATTAATGCCTCCATCAGCCGTGTATTGGCCGCATCTGAGCAATGGCAGGAGGTATTGGCCTGCGCCAGCAATCCTGAACTGAAGGTTATTATCTCTAACACTACTGAAGTGGGTATCACATTGCTTGACAATGATGATGTATATGCCACGCCACCCATTTCTTTTCCGGGCAAATTGCTGGCATTTCTACTGCAGCGGTTTAAAAAATTTAATGGCAGTGCAGAAAGCGGCCTGGTGATTATTCCCACTGAACTGATTACAGAAAATGGCAGCAAACTAAAAAACATTGTGCTGGAACTGGCCAGGCAAAACAAACTGGATGCGTCCTTTATTGAATGGATAGGTGCTGCCAATGATTTCTGCAACTCACTGGTAGACCGCATTGTGCCGGGTAAACTACCAGGAGATGACAAGGCGGCTACGGAAAGCAGGTTGGGCTATAAAGACGACCTGATGATTATGTCTGAAGTCTACCGGTTATGGGCCATCGAAACCAGCCACGAAAAAACAAAACAGGTGCTTTCATTTGCACAGGCCGACAGCGGGGTGGTGATAGCAGACAATATTGAGAAATTCCGCGAACTGAAACTGCGCCTGCTCAATGGCTCGCATACGTTTACCTGTGCGCTGGCCGTGCAGATGGGCTTTGTTACCGTAAAACAAGCTATGGAAGATGCGGCCTTCTGCCGTTTTATTGAGCAGCTGATGCTGGAAGAAATTGTTCCCGCCATTACCAGCAATACCGTTTCAGCAGCAGACGGTCGCCAGTTTGCCGGCCAGGTACTTGATCGATATAAAAATCCATTTATTGAACACCAGTGGCTCAGCATTTCGCTGCAATACAGTTCTAAAATGAAAATGCGCAATATACCCGTGCTGCAGCAGTATTACCAGACGACAGGCAGTACGCCACAGCACATGGCCCTGGGTTTTGCCGCCTATCTTTTGTTCATGAAATCTGTGAAGAATACAGATGGCACGTTTACCGGCAACGCGGGTGGTAAATCCTATATTATTAACGATGATAAAGCAGCAGCACTGTATGAGTTGTGGGGTATTGACAATACCAATAACTTTGTTCAAAAGGTATTGGAAAATACCCAATTATGGGGTACAGACCTGACTGCATTGCCTGGCTTCGGGCCGGCAGTAACGGCTGCCATTATTACCATTCAGCAAGAAGGGATAGCGGCGGCGGTACAGAAAGTGAAGGCCTCCCAAATAACTTAAAGAAGTATAAAACAGTATGAAAAAAAATGTTTTAAAGGTTCATCCAAAAGATAATGTGCTGGTAGCGTTGCAAAACCTGGCTAAGGGGCAAACCGTCAGCTACGGGGAAGCCGAGTTTGTTTTGCAGGATGCCGTGGGCGCAAAGCATAAATTTTTTGAGCACGACATGAATACCGGCGATGAAATTACGATGTATGGTGTGTTGGTAGGAAAAGCACAGCACGCCATTCCGAAAGGCGGGCTGATGACGACGGAGAATACCAAACATGCTTCTGATCCCTTTGCTTACCGGCCTTATAATTATAGCTGGCAGGCGCCGGATGTTTCAAAATTTAAAGACAGGACTTTTAATGGATACCATAGAAGCGATGGCCGGGTAGGTACTGCCAATTACTGGCTGTTTATCCCTACTGTTTTCTGTGAGAACCGCAACCTGGATGTAATACGCGAAGCCATGCACAATGAGCTGGGCTACGCAGTAACACAAAAATATAAATCGTATACCCACCACCTGGCAGAAGCCTGGAAGAAGGGAGAAGATATCAGCCAGATAGATCTTTCCGCTGCACAGACTGATAGTAAATCGGGCAGGCTGTTCAAGAACGTAGATGGCATCAAATTCCTGAATCACCAGGGTGGTTGCGGCGGTACAAGGCAGGATGCGGGCGTACTGGGTAAATTACTGGCAGCGTATGCAGATCATCCCAATGTGGCAGGCGTTACCGTATTAAGCCTGGGTTGCCAGAACCTGGAAACAAAGACACTGCTGGAAGAAATCAAACAACGCAATCCTTCCTTCGACAAACCGGTGTATGTTTTTGAACAGCAGCAATCGCAGAGCGAGGAACAATTGATCAGCGAAGCCATCCGGAAAACATTTACCGGGCTGGCAGAGATCAATAAGATAGAAAGAAAGCCGGCACCGCTCAGCAAACTGGTGATTGGCGTAAAATGCGGCGGCAGTGATGGCTTCAGCGGTATCAGTGCCAACCCCGCAGTGGGATACACTTCAGATTTGCTGGTAGCACTGGGCGGTACCATTTTGCTGGCAGAGTTTCCTGAATTGTGCGGTGCAGAGCAACAGTTGATAGACCGTACCAGGGATGCAGACGCCGCCAAAAAATTCATTCATTTAATGACTGCCTATAATAACGAGGCGCACAAAGTGGGATCCGGTTTTCATATGAATCCCTCGCCCGGTAATATAAAAGACGGATTGATCACCGACGCCATTAAAAGCACCGGCGCCGCAAAAAAAGGTGGTACATCACCGGTAGAAGATGTGCTTGATTATACAGAAAAGGCCGTTAAAAAAGGGCTGAACCTGGTATGTACCCCCGGCAATGATGTAGAAGCCACCACTGGTAAAGCCGCCAGCGGTGCTACGCTGATCCTTTTCACCACCGGCCTGGGTACGCCCACAGGAAATCCTGTTTGTCCAACTATAAAAGTGGCCACCAACAATGCACTTACCAAACGCATGGGCGATATCATAGACATCAATACCGGGGCCATTATAGAAGGAGAAAAAAGCATCGAGGAAATGGGAGAGGAAATACTGGAATACTGCATCAAAGCCGCCAGCGGTGAAATTATCCCAAAAGCAGTGCTGCTGAACCAGGATGATTTTATTCCGTGGAAAAGGGGGGTTAGTCTTTAGTTCTCAGTTCATAGTTTTTAGTTCGTTTGCGGAACCAGGATCGGTCGCCGCTGCTCTCAAAGAAATGTTGTAAATAACTAAAATGCATTTTGCCGGGCAGAACTAAGAACTATAAACTACAAACTAAGAACTATTTACGAATTATTAATCAGACCAATTATATGAAGCTATTATTTACAAGCCGTTTTACCTATGCTCCTTCCGGAGATGGCAGTAAAAGTTTTATGGACGAAAACTTTTTGCTGAACAGCAAGGCTGCAGTGGAACTGTACCATGGGTACGCCAAAGACATGCCCATCATAGACTACCATTGCCATTTGCCGCAGCAGCAGATAGCAGACGACAAGCAGTTTGGTAATATTACCCAGGCGTGGTTGTACGGCGATCACTACAAGTGGAGGGCCATGCGTACCAATGGGGTAGAAGAAGCCTATTGCACCGGCAATAAAACTGATTATGAAAAATTTGCCCAATGGGCGGCCACCGTACCGTATACGCTGCGCAACCCGCTCTACCATTGGACGCATCTTGAACTGCAGCGCTATTTTGGGGTGGAGGAAATATTAAACCCAAAATCGGCCAAAGCCATCTATGAGCATTGCTCTGCACAGTTGCAGACACCCGCTTTCAGCGTACGCAACCTGCTGCGCAAAATGAATGTTGCCACGGTATGCACCACCGACGATCCGCTGGACTCACTGGAATTTCACCAGCAATTGAGAGCGGAAGGATTTGAGATACCCGTATTACCCGCATTCCGGCCAGATAATGCGATGAACGTAGATGATCCGCTAAAGTTCAATGCGTATATAAAAAAACTGGAAGGCGTCACCAACGTGGCAATATCCAGTTTTAATGATTACCTGTTTGCACTGGAGAACCGTCATGATTTTTTTGCGGCGGCGGGTTGCTGTGTATCTGACCACGGACTGGAAGAAATTTATGCAGAAGAGTTTACCGGCTCTGAAGTAGAAACCATTTTCGACAAAGTTCATGCAGGCAAGGCGTTGAATGAAACTGAGCGCCGCAAATTCAAATCGGCCATGCTGCTGCATTTTGCAGAATGGGATTGGGAAAAAGGCTGGGTACAGCAATACCACCTGGGCGCCCTTCGCAATAACAATACAAGAATGCTGCAGCAGCTGGGGCCGGATACCGGCTGGGACTCCATCGGCGATTATTCTCAGGGCAGGCCACTGGCCAGGTTCCTGAACCGTCTGGATACAGAAGACAAACTGGCAAAAACCATTATCTATAATTTAAACCCTTCAGACAATGCTTTAATGGCGTCTATGATCGGTAACTTTAACGATGGATCGGTACCTGGCAAAATCCAGTTTGGATCGGGCTGGTGGTTTATGGATCAGAAAGATGGTATGATACAGCAGATGAATGCGCTTTCCAATATGGGGTTGATCAGCCGCTTCGTAGGTATGCTCACCGATTCAAGAAG
>JANPGT010000761.1:0-4525 GCA_031424135.1 Chitinophagaceae bacterium | reverse complement strand
AGTTTTATGTAGATGAGATCGAAGGGTACGAGGACAGGTTTCAGTTGAAGATGCTTCATATATTTTTAAACAAAGGCATCAAGGATGATATTTATTACTGGAGTGAACTGCAAAAAAGTATAACGCTGTATTGCCAGTTAAAAAAGATTTGTCCTGAACTTGATTCTATAAATATTGGTGGGGGATTTCCCATTAAACATTCCCTTGGGTTTAATTACGACTACCAGTTTATGATCAATGAGATTGTTGGTAATATTAAAGCTGCCTGTAAAAAAGCCAAAGTGCAAATGCCAGATATCTACACGGAGTTTGGGAGTTTTACAGTAGGAGAGAGCATGGCGCATATCTACAGTGTGATAGGACAGAAGATGCAGAACGATCGCGAAACCTGGTACATGATAGATTCTTCTTTCATTACCACTTTGCCGGATACCTGGGGTATCGGCGAACGCTTCCTGATGCTGCCCATTAATAAATGGAGCGAGGAATACCACCGCGTGGTGCTGGGAGGCATTACCTGCGACAGTCATGATTACTACGACTCAGAAGAACATATCAATGAAGTTTTCCTGCCCAAACTAACCAATGGTGAGAACCTGGTAGTGGGTTTTTTCCATACCGGCGCCTACCAGGATCAGATCAGCGGCTATGGTGGCATCAAACACTGTCTTATTCCTTCGCCCAAGCATATAATTGTTGGTCACGATAAGAACGGGAAGCTGGTTGACTGGGTATATGCTAAAGAGCAGACGGCGCAGAGTATGCTGAAGATTTTGGGGTACATCTAGGGGCAGAAAACAGGAATTAGGAATTGGTTAACGGGAATTAGGCTTTTATGCTGTGTTGCCTGCCTTTTTCATACATTCCGTTTCCTGACGGAACTTGTTTATCGTTTCCCATATTCGAAACCCCGAATTCTATGGGCGCCCGTATTGTATTGAAATGGACGTTCTTGAAAGCCCGCAGGGCTTTAATTTGAATGGCCCGGGCTGCAAGCCCGGGAAACAAACCCCGCAAAAGCAACCCTGAAGGGGTTGAATATTTGCCAGCGCTTTTTTACAATTGGACAATCCTAATTATGAAATATGTCCTCATTGCAATACTGGTATTTTGGGTAAGCGTTCCATCGCAGGCGCAAACCACCGCCGACTCTGTAAAGGCTGCCGTAAACCTGTTGTTTGATGCAATGAAAAATTCCGACGGCGCACAACTGGCCAGCGCCTTTGCAGACAGCGCGGTGCTGCAAACCATCTCCCAGACAAAAGACGGAAAGCTTTTTATACGAAATGAATCAGTAAAAGAATTTGCCGCTTCCATCAGCAAACTACCCAAGGGCGCGGCAGACGAACGCATCGAATTTGAAACCATAAAAATTGATGGTCCCCTGGCTACGGTATGGACGCCCTATAAATTTTACTACAACGGGCAGTTCAGCCATTGCGGCGTAGATTCCTGGCAACTGGTAAGAATGAATAGTGTTTGGAAAATACAGTATTTGATTGATACCAGGCGGAAGACTGGTTGTGATTAGGAATTGGGAATTCAGGAATTTGGAATTGGCCACTCTATAATTGATGCAAAGTTTTTTGAGATAAAGCCCTAACTCCCCATTCCCAATAACTAATTCCTGACTACCCCTACATCCGCTCCGGCACCCTGATCCCCAGCAAACCCATTCCCGAAGCAATAATATTGGCGCTCATCTGGCAGAGCCGCAGCCGCAGTTGCTTCTTTTCTTCGGTTTCAGCATTGGCTACTTTATGCTCTGTATAAAACGAATTAAAGGTCTTGGCTACGGCGTACACGTAATTAGCAATCAAAGAAGGATTGTATTCTGCTGCTGCCTGGTCTATCATGGCAGGGTATTGTTCCAGCGTAATCAGCAATTCTTTTTCCAATGGCAGCAGGGCTGCCTGGATGTTGGCAGCAGCTACCGGTTCCTTGCGTAAAATAGATTTGATACGGGCATGCGTGTATTGAATAAACGGTCCTGTAAATCCATGGAAATCGATGCTCTCATCGGGATTGAACAGCATTTTCTTTTTAGGGTCTACGCGGAGTAAAAAGAATTTTAAAGCACCCAGTCCAATGGTATCAAACAATTCTTTTAATTCATCTGCTGTAAAATCTTTTACTTTACCCAGTTCCTCTGTTTTTTGTTTCGATACATTCACCATTTCGTCAATCATGTCATCTGCATCTACTACCGTGCCCTCGCGGGTTTTCATTCTGCCGCTGGGCAGTTCTACCATGCCATAGCTTAAATGAAAAATGCCATCGGCGCCGGGCAGCGCCAGTTTCTGGCAGATAAGTTTCAGCACTTTAAAATGGTAATCCTGTTCATTGCCCACCACGTAGATGCTCTTGCTGCAATGAAATTCTTCCTGTTTCTTCACCGCCAGGCCAATGTCCTGGGTAATATATACGGCCGTACCGTCGCGGCGGCGTACAATTTTTTCATCCAGCCCGTCGGCGGTTAAATCAATCCACACACTGCCATCTTCTTTCTGGAAGAAGACGCCTTTGCTGAGTCCCAGTTCTACCAGGTCCTTCCCCAGCAGGTAGGTATCGCTTTCGTAATAGGTTTTATCGAAATCGCTGCCAATCCTTTTATAGGTAGTATCAAAACCTGCATATACCCAGCTGTTCATTTTTTTCCAGAGATCAATTACTTCGGGTTTGCCGGCTTCCCAGTCTACCAGCATTTGCTGGGCCAGCAACATGACAGGGGCTTGCTTTTCTGCGTCTTCTTTACTGCTGCCGCTTTCTACCAGGGCTTCCACCTGTTTTTTCAATTCCGCGCCAAACAGTACATAATAATCACCTACAAAATGATCGCCTTTCATGCCGGTGCTCTCCGGTGTGGCGTCATTGGCAAACAATTGCCAGGCCACCATGCTTTTGCAGATATGAATGCCCCTGTCGTTGGCAATACAGGTTTTCACAATATCATAGCCGTTGGCTTTCAGGATGGCGGCCGTGCTCCAGCCCAAAAAATTATTCCTGAGGTGGCCCAGGTGCAGTGGTTTATTGGTGTTGGGAGAGGAGTATTCTACCATTACTCTTTCACCATTCGCGGGCTGCTGGCCATAGCTGCTGCTGGCATAATTGTTTTCCAGCACCTGCAGCCAGTAATTTTCTGCAATGGAGAGGTTCAGAAATCCCTTAATAATATTGTAAGCAGAAAATAGTTGCGGGTAGGTAGTAGTCAGGTAAGTGCCCAGCTCGTTGCCGGCTGCATCCGGAGATTTCTTTAATTTTTTAATCAACGAAAACAGTACGATGGTGTAATCGCCTTCAAATTCTGGCTTGGTTTGGTTTACCTGGAAATCTTTATCGGTAAATGGTTGCTGGTATAAGGCGGTAAGGCTTTCTGTAACGGTCTCTTTTAATAATGCTGCAATTGCCATAGTCTAGTTTCTGGGGGGCAAAAATAAGGAAAACCCCGTCTCCCCGTCCGAACGGATTCATCCGGACGTGTCTGAAGGGGAGATGCTATTCCATCTTTCTGCGTTTTATGCAGGCTTCGGTATTCATTTAGAAGTTGAATTGGTTGTACCTAAGAAGTTATTTAACAAAGGATCTTACAAAATACAGAAGCAAGTATGATCTAAGTTCCCCCTTCAGGGGGACAGGGGGTAAAAAACAGCCGCATTGCTGCGGCTGTGGACGGACGACAGGGTTTAACGGTCCAGGGTTTGGAAGTATTTGACGTAAACCCAGCAAATGGTATTGCAGTTATTTAGATGAATGATATGTAATAAAAGTTGTAAGGGTGTGTGGGTATTTTAATAGTTGGTTAAGTATCTGGTCATTTAGCTACAGGAGTGCCCGGCAATAATTATCTTCGCCCAGTTAAAAAATAGTTGTGGTTCATAACCAGATTACCGCTTTAATAGATTTTTTTTACCAGCCGTTTAAGAAATGGCTGCCGCTGCAGACCTTCCGTTATGCCTCCTGTGGTGGGGCCAATATGGTGCTGGGCTTTCTTGTCTATACGGCCAGCTACAAATATTTATTTCGCGAAAAGGTGTTCAACCTGGGATTTTATGCTTTTAAACCGCATATCGCGTCGCTGTTCCTGTCTTTCCTGGTCAGTTTCCCGCTGGGCTTTCTTTTAAACAAGTATGTAGTATTTGTTGATTCCACCATCAGGGGCAGGGTGCAGTTGTTCCGCTATTTTTTTGTGTTTGTATCCAACCTGTTCATTAATTACCTGCTGCTAAAGGTCCTGGTAGAATATATTCACCTTAATGCCATCCTTTCCCAGGTAATTGCCACTGTAGTAGTGGTTACCATCAGCTACCTGCTGCAAAGGCATTTTACGTTTAAGGTAGAAGATATCAGCATAGATTAACCAGGCAGTCACTGTGGTGTTACTCTATTATACCTGCTACCCCTGGCCGCTTCAGTGCCAGCTATTGATGCATTGTAACGGGCTAGCCCATGCAATGGCAGACCGGAACCGCCGCAGCTACCAAAATGACCTCTCAATGGGGCGAAATACTGCCAAATTTTCATTCCT
>JANPGT010000760.1:0-6574 GCA_031424135.1 Chitinophagaceae bacterium | reverse complement strand
GGTACCCGGTGGTGTAACTGTTTTTCTGG
The DNA here is from genome assembly GCA_031424135.1 of Chitinophagaceae bacterium. GTDB lineage: Bacteria > Bacteroidota > Bacteroidia > Chitinophagales > Chitinophagaceae > JACMLD01. The sequence goes on along the minus strand of JANPGT010000760.1, from coordinate 6,545 downwards.
ATGCGGTGAAAATGAACGATACAGATACGGTGATTCAGCTGGAGCTGTAGAAATAGTATGTAGTATTGAGACGATATAAGTATCGGCGCCGGAATGATCAGTAATCAGCGTTTTAGCAACGATTTGAAATTTTGCCTTATGGTTTTTTCCTTCAGTAAACAATTCAGAAAGACATCGCAGTTACTGGTATCTATACTTATAGTCACCGCTGCCGCTTTTGGGCAGCAGGTAACCATTCCCGTTGAAACACGTAACCACGCTATATTGCTGCAGACCGACAAAGAAAATCACCTGAGAATGGTGTACAATGGCGCGCCACTGGCCGATAAAAAAGAGTACGCCGCAGTAGCCACTCAGTATGATTTGAACGATGAGAATTCCGCAGGCATTTACAACAACGCTTATAGCACAGCAGGCACTTATAGCCTTTCCGAACCTGCCATGCAGGTAACGCATGCAGATGGCAATGCCTCGCTGGACCTGAAATATGTAAGTCATGCCAGCAGTAATATCGATGCCAATACAACACTTACCAGCATCGTACTGCAGGATGGGGTATATCCATTTAAAGTGACACTGTTTTACAAAACCTGGGTGCAGGAAAATGTTACAGAACAATGGGCCGAAATCTCCCATACGGAAAAACAGGCCGTGGTACTGCAGAAATTTGCATCGGCCAATCTCTACTTTTCCAATAAAGATTTTTACCTCACTACCTTCCAGGGACAGTATGCACGCGAAATGCAGCCCGCCGAAACGCGCTTGCAGCAGGGCATGCACAGCGTAGATTCAAAACTGGGTACCCGCGCTATGCTGGTACAAACACCCAATTTTATTGTAAGCTTCGGACGGCCTGCAGCGGAAACAACCGGCGATGTAATGCTTGGCCAGCTGGCATGGAGCGGTAATTTCAAATTGGAATATGAAATAGATTCCTATCAAAACCTGCGTTTGATTGCCGGCATCAATCCATTTGCTGCTGCCTATACGCTGCAACCCGGCAAGGTTTTCAAAACACCTTCATTAATATATACATTTTCACAACATGGCACCGGTGAAGCCAGCCGTAACCTGCACGATTGGGCGCGTAAATACCGCGTGCTGGATGGCACGGGCGAAAGACTCACCCTGCTAAACAATTGGGAAGCCACTTATTTTGATTTTGATGAAAACAAAATTGCGGGGCTGTTCAAAGGAGCAGCGCAATTGGGGGTTGACATGTTCCTGCTGGACGATGGCTGGTTTGGCAATAAATATCCCAGGAATGATGATAAGGCGGGGCTGGGCGACTGGCAGGAGAATGTAAAGAAATTGCCGCACGGACTCGGTTACCTGGTTAAAGAAGCGCAGAAGGAAAATATCAAATTTGGTATCTGGATAGAGCCGGAAATGGTGAATCCCAAAAGTGAATTGTATGAAAAGCATCCGGACTGGGTAATAAAGCAACCGGAAAGGCCGGAAATATATTTCCGCAACCAGCTGGTATTGGATCTCAGCAATCCGCAGGTACAGCAGTTTGTGTTTAATATTGTAGACAGTCTATTTATAAAAAATCCTGGCCTGGCATTTATTAAGTGGGACTGCAATGCGCCTGTGTTCAACTCTTACTCAACCTACCTGCAGAAACAAAAGTTGCCGCAATCTCATTTGTCTACTGAATATGTAAGAGGACTTTATAGTGTACTTGAAAAAATACGCGCCAAATATCCAACGGTGCCTATGATGCTTTGTTCCGGCGGTGGAGGCAGGGGCGATTATGAAATGCTGAAATATTTTACGGAGTTCTGGCCCAGCGATGATACAGAACCGGTAGAAAGAATTTTTATGCAATGGGATTATTCTTATTTCTTTCCATCTGTTACTACAGATAACCACGTAACCGACTGGGGCAAGCAGCCTATTAAATTCAGGGTAGATGTGGCCAGTATGGGTAAACTGGGCTTTGATATTGTGACCAGTCGTTTAAATGAAAAGGATTTGGCTTTTTGCCAGCAGGCAGTGAAAAATTACCAGTCGTTTAAGCATACAATCTGGAAGGGAGACTTGTACCGCCTGCTGAATCCACATGAAAACAAGCTGGCATCGCTGTTGTATGTAAGTAAGGATCAAAGCAGCGCGGTGATGTTTAACCTGCTGGCAAATACCAGGGTGGCACTTACCGCTACTGCATTGCCTGTGCAGCTGGCAGGTCTGGATCCAGTAAAAAAATACCGGTTAAAAGAATTGAACCTGTACCCCGGCACCAGTTCACCCATTGACGAAAACCTTGTGTATACCGGCGATTTTTTAATGAAAGCAGGTGTTAATCCACACGTAAACGGCAGGCGCCAGAGCGTAGTAATTTCTATTAGCGAGGTTAAATAACTGGCCGGAGACAGTGTAGCAACTGTTAATGGGCACCGCCCTTTTGTCTACCGTTCCCTTTGCATACATTTATCTTTTTAGCTTGTACATTAATAACTTATTTTTGCCGTATTAAAGAGTGTCTCATGTCTGAAAAAATTGTAGAGTTACGCCATGTGAATATTTACCAGGGATCCAACCTTGTATTGCAGGATGTAAATATCAGTATAGAAAAAGGAGAATTTGTGTACCTGGTGGGTAAGACCGGCACCGGTAAATCCAGCCTGTTGAAAACACTGTACGGAGATCTTGCTTTAACACAGGGCGAGGGTACGGTAGCAGGGTTTAACCTGAAGGACATGGATTGGAAAAAAGTACCTTTTCTGAGGAGAAACCTGGGAGTGGTATTCCAGGACTTTCAGCTGCTGACCGACCGTGACGTGAATAATAACCTGAAATTTGTTTTAAAGGCCACGGGCTGGAAGGATGAGAAACTGATGGATGAAAAAATTGCCGATGTGCTGGATAAAGTGGGGCTTAAATCCAAAGGCTTTAAAATGCCATTTGAAATGAGCGGCGGCGAACAGCAGCGCGTAGACATTGCACGTGCCCTGTTAAACTCTCCGAAACTGATACTGGCAGACGAACCTACCGGTAACCTTGACCCCGAGACCTCTGATGAAATTATGCAGTTGCTGTTCAGGATTGGCAAAGACTACGGTACTACCATCATAATGGCTACGCATGACTATATTGTTATCAATAAGTTTCCCGCAAGAATGATCAAAACTGAAAAGGGAAAGGTAGAAGACAATGCTACCATATCAATGCAATAAGCTTTTCTGCATTTAAAATGTTATTATACGTGCTGCACAGAATTTTTTGTCGCAGCACTTTTTCTTCCGGGCTGAAGGGCTGGTGATACAGCTGAATAATGATTTGTTTGATGGCATCTGCCGTTGTTCCGATATGGCAGGCGCTTTCCAGTCCGGTATCTTCTACCGCGGCATCGTTTACCACACAATGCCTGCCGTTGAAAAGCGCATTAATCAATTTCAGCTTAATACCGGTCTCATTGAAGGAAGGCAATACATTTATCTGCGCTTTGGAGATAAGATCCCTCATTTCATCCTCCGCAGGGTTGGCAATAAGGCAGATGGTCTCCTTTTCTGCAGTCATTTTTTGCAGCCTTGCAGAGGGGTTCTTGCCGGCAATTACAAAAGGCACTTTAAGATCGTTAAATACTTTCTCAATCAGCCATATGGCGGCTTCTTCATTTTCTTCTACCGCCAGGTTAGCATGATAAACGCAGTAGGTGCCCATCCCTTCCAGGCATTTGATCTCAGTCCAGGGTATAAATACCGGCAGTGCCGATATATTGTTGGCATGAAATTTCTGCTGGTAAATACGGGCATCCTTGGCTGAAACCGCCACGATCGGAAACCTGCGGGCCAGGCGTTTTTCATATTTTTTCAGCAAACGGCTCTCATTAAAATAGTAAGCGCATTTAAACAGCGATTTTGAGTGCCGGTACAGCTGGTAATAATAAGCATATTCAATATTATGCAGCCGGATGAAAATTTTGCGGTGCTGGAATTGTTCACAGTTGGTAAGATAAGTGCAGTGAATACCTTCCAGCAGAATAGGGTAGTCGTCTTTCAGCAGATTTTCCATCAGTTCGTTGTTGGAGCGCGAACAAACGATATAGGGAAACTTAACGGAGAAGCCTTTATGGCCCTCATTGCGGTGGTAATAATATACTTCCTCGCAGTACCTGTTCAGTTCAGGCTGCCTTCCGCGGCCATATTCAAAACAATGGAGGTAGATGCCTACACCGGCGTCTTTCAGCGCTTTCAGCTTGCAGAAAAGATCAAACACGCCACCGTAATCAAGCGGGTAGGGTACATCGTGACAAACTATATGTAAATACTTTTTCACGATTTTTCAGGATAATATGTTTTTATAAAAGGCAATTAATTTTTTTTCTTCTTCCTGCCAGTTGAGTGACTGTCTTGCATACACGCAGTTGGCAGCCAGTTTATTGTACAAATCCCTGTTATTTAAAAGGGTATTTAATTGCCCGGCTATGTTTTCCGGGGACAGATCTTTTATTAGAACAGCCGTTTCGTACAAATTGTTTATTTCTTTATAAGCGGGGTAGTCCATGCACAACTGCGGGATGCCTGCATGGATATAATCAAAGAAGCGGTTGGCCAGCGAGTAGTAGTTGCTGATGCCGGTATCATCAAACAGGGTAATGCCAATGGCGGCGGCCCTGGTAAAATCTTTCAGCTGTTGCGGTAAAACCATTCCTTTAAAGATTACTTTTTCTTCCAGTCCGTATTGTGCTGCCAGTGCTTTGGCCCGCAACATAAAATTGCCATCGCCACAAATAACCAGCGGCAGGTTTACCCATTGCATGGCCGGAATCAATGTTTCAAAACTTCTGCCTTCATTCACGGCACCCTGGTAAATAATATAGGGTGTTTTGTCTGCCGGTGGCGAAAACGGCTCCAGCAGCGCAATACTTCTTATTACTTCGTATTGTACGCCATACATTTTGGCAAATTCATCTGCTATAATTTTATTGACGGTATACCCATGCGCAAAGGCCGGTACGCAATACCGCTCAATCCGTTTCCAAATTTTGTAAATGGCGGGGCGGGTTACAATTTCCTTCATTTCACAGAAAAGTTCATGTGCATCGTACACGCGTTTGATCTTTTTCAGCCGGCTCACAAAATAAACGGGAAGTATGGTGTCTAGATCGATGGCGCAGAGGACGTCTGCCCGCCGGAAAAGCAGCCAGAAAAATAGCTGGATATTGAAGCAGGCGTACAGCAGCGGGCCGCTGGTAAAGGGGGTGCGCAGCCTTTTTTGGCGGAACGGTTGCTGCACCGATAAGGGTGCCCGGGGCGGTCTCCTTCCTACCAGCAGCACATCATAGCCGGCGTTGGACAGGGAAGTGCAGATGCGGATCATCCGCTGGTCGTAGCTGGTATCGTTAAAAACCGTAAAAATGATTCTTTTGCCCATGTCTGATTGCCGAATACAGGATAATTGTATGATTTATTGGCTGTTTTGCAAGATTTAGGCCGCCAAAGTCACAAAAAATATCCAGTTTGCAAGCCTATTTTTAAAATATTTGTCTACCTTTGCCGCCGAAATAACAAGATGTCAATTTATCGGATGCCTAAAAAAAATTAAGATGCCGTATTTAACAAAAGAAAAAAAAGCTGACTTTTTCACCAATTTTGGAGGTAAAGCTACCAATACCGGTTCTATTGAAGGACAGGTTGCCTTGCTGACAGAACGCATTTCCCAGATTTCCAAGCACCTGCAGGAAAACAAAAAAGATTTCTCCACCAACCGCGGACTAATGCAGATGGTAGGTAAAAGAAAACGTTTACTTACCTACCTCAGCAAGCACAATCTTACCAGTTACCGCGATTTGATTCAAAAACTCGGACTTAGAAAATAACTATATATTTCAAGTATTCCCAACCCATACCAGGTTGGGAATACTTGTCTTTAGGTGTTTTTGCAACAATCGGTTCAACCTATTTATCAAAGAGTATTAAGGCTACGCGACCTGCCCATTTTCCCTCCTTTTACGGGCGCACAGAGCAGCACTTAGTTCAAGTAATTCAAATTTTATGTTATCACAACCTATTCAATCAAAATTTACCATCAGCGATGGCCGTGAGGTTATCATAGAAACCGGCAAACTGGCCCGCCAGGCAGATGGCGCTGTTACCGTACGGCAGGGAAACTGCATTATACTGGCTACCGTGGTAGCTAACAAGGAAGCCAAAGAAGGCCAGAGCTTTTTCCCGCTTACCGTAGACTACCAGGAGAAATTTGCTTCTGCAGGCCGTATACCGGGGTCATTCTTCAAAAGAGAAGCCCGCCTGAACGATTACGAAATCCTCACTTCCCGTTTAATAGACCGCGCCTTACGCCCCCTGTTCCCCGAAGATTATTTCTGCGAAGTACAGGTGCTGGTAACGCTTATCTCCAGCGATGAAGAAGTAATGCCCGATGCACTCGCTTGCCTGGCCGCATCTGCAGCACTGGCTGTTTCTGATATTCCGATCCAGGAAATTATTTCTGAAGTAAGAGTAGCAAGGGTAGATGGCAAATTTGTACTGAACCCTTTCCGCAGCGAACTGGCGAAAGCCGATATGGAATTCCTGATTGCT
>JANPGT010000759.1:0-3102 GCA_031424135.1 Chitinophagaceae bacterium | reverse complement strand
CCCGCAGTTTAAACAGGTTCCACCATTTGGATACGCCCAGTTTTTCCCAGAAATCTGTGCCGGAGATAACATAACTGCCGCTGGCTTTTGTATACACCTGGTTACGCTGCTTTGCGCCAAACACAGAAGACCCATCCACCCTTACGGCGCCGGTAACAAAGAACTGGTTGCGGAACTTAAAGTTTTGCTGCAGGAAAGCGCCTGAAACAGAAATCTCACTGCGGTCATCTGTACCGGGTATTACGGTACTTGCACCGTTCACTGTTTGCACAAAAGGCGCCAGGCCCCTGCCCTGCGAAAGGATAAAATTGTTCTTTTCGTATTGCTGCGAAAAACCTACCTGTGTAACTGAATTGACGTTTTTAGAAATATCAATATTATAAGTAGCATTCAGGTCGTGGTTAATGGCAAAGAAATTATTGGTGGCCGCACTGGCGTAACCGTTTTGGGTAGGGTCCAGTGTGGCGCCGCCACCCCAGAAAGCAGTACTTACATTATAGGCAAAAGGCGGTATATAGGTATTGCCATTCTGTGCATAATTATCAATACCCATGGTGTAATCAACGTTCAGGTGTTTGATGGGTTTCAGCTTAAAACCAAGATTGGCAATCACGCGGTTGGTGGTTTGCTTCTGTTTGATGTCTTCAATGACAGATACCGGGTTGGCCCTTCCCCTTTCGCCAACGGCCTGTATATTACCCAGCGCATCCCTTTTCTGGATATCGTGAAAATTACCAATGATGGTGACGGCGTTCATAGGTGAATAAAACGAGTTGCCGTCAGGCTTTTCATTGGCGGAGCTGTTGATGTAATTCAACCCGATATTAAAACTGAGCCATTTGTTCAGGGTCTGATCTACATTGCTCCTGAAACTATAGCGCTGAAAATCGGTATTTTTTACGATGCCCTGGTTAAAAAAGTAAGAGGCGGATACATAATACTTTGTTTTATCAGTGCCGCCACTTACAGACACTGTATTATCTGTACCCAGTGCGCTGCGGAAAATATAGTCCTGGTAATCGTAGCGTGTAACCGGGGTGGTATTGGTGAGCGCAGGGGTAAGAATATCCTGTGTTTGTGCACCTACGCCGTCTGTAGGACCGCCAAATTTAATGGGTGCCTGGTTAACACCAATCTTCTTGCGCAGGCTGCTGCTGAGAATGCTGGTGCTGAAGCTTACTTTGGGAGCGCCGGTTTTACCTTTTTTGGTAAATATCTGTACCACGCCCGCATTGGCCCGGCTTCCATAAATAGCAGCGGCAGCGGCACCATTCAATACTTCTATACGTTCTATATCCTGCGGATTAATGTCTACCAGCCTGCTCTGGCCAATAGTACCCACTACCTGGGCGCCGTCATATCCACTCTGGGTATTGGTAACACGGTTGGTACCATTGTTTACAATTACTCCGTCAATAATATACAGTGGTTCTGAAGAAGAAGAAATAGAACTGATGCCTCTTAGCCGCACAGACATTCCACCCGCAGGGTCACCAGAGTTTTGGCTAATCTGCGCACCTGCCGTTTTACCCTGCAGTGCAGCCAGCACATTGCCGGTAGCACCCTTGGTAAGCTCATCTGCATTTACAGAACTGATATAACTGCCCAGTTGACGGCGGGTAGTACCTGCAGACGTACCGGTAACAATTACCTCATCCAGTTTAGATACTTTAGTAGTTACAGCTGCATCCAGCGTGTAACTGGTTGCGGCCCCTACGCTCAGCACAGCAGTAGCCGCCTCAAAACCCACCCCGGAAAAAACAAGGGTATAGTTGCCGGGCTTTAACGGGGCCGTCAGCCGGTAATTACCGCCGGCATCGGTAGCGCTTCCCTGGGTGGAGCCCTTCACCAGTACCGTTATACCCGGTACGGCTTTTCCGGTTTCGTCTGTAACCTTACCTGAAACGGTTACCTGCGCAGCAACGCAAATCACCAGCATGCTGAAAACAAACAGCAGCAGGATGGATTTACTCCGGGCTGTTTGCAAAAATTGTCTTGGCTTCATACAGTGTAGTTTTGGTGTTGATTGGTTTTAAAAAATCTGGATGCCCTTTGTGCTGTACGGTTCCAGCTTGTCTGATGCTGGGCTCAGCTCGGTCACCAGTATATCGATGTCCCCGGCTTCGCATATTTTCAGGGGTTCGAACGTATTTACTTTTTCAGAAATTGACAGCGCTATTACTTTCTTGGAACTTCTTATCATAGCCCGCTTTACCTGCACCACATCCCAGTCGTTATCTGTTAAGCCACCTTCTATATCTATGGCGTTGACACCCACAAAACAGATATCGGCTTTTATCTGCTGAATTTTCAGAATGGTTTCGGCACCCACGGTGATTTTAGAATTTTTAGACAGTTTATCGCCCAGGATAACCACTTCTATATTGGGATGGTTGGTAAACTCAGTAGCGGCAGAAAGACTAACGGTAATGAAGGTGGCCTGCAGGTCTTTGGGCAGTATTCTCGCCAACTCCGTAATGGTGGTGCCCCCGGTAGTTAAAATAAACATGCCGTCTTTAATAAAATGGAGGGCTTTGCCGGCAATGATTCGCTTTTCTTCCAGCGCATATACATTGCCCGGCGCATTGATAACCGGGTTAAAAGATTTGGAGAGCGCACCTCCATGTACTTTTACAATTTTACCTTCCTGGGCAAGTTCCAGCAGATCACGGCGGATGGTATCTTCAGAAACCTGTATCTGCTCACTGAGCGAAGACGATAAAACCTTATTGTGCAGGTTTATCTGGTGAAGAATATAGTTGTGACGTTCTTCTTTCAGCATATTAGATGGTTATAACCAAATGTATGCGAAAACCGCATAAAAACCATCATTTGCTGCGGCTTTTTGCAGGAATTGGATTATGAAACCTGCAAAATCACAGATTATCTTATCCTGAACATCGAAGTAACGGGGTATTGAAGCAGGGCCGGTAATTACTAATGCATCCGGTATATTCTACTTAGAATGCTATCACCAACCCATTCCTGGTATGTGTGCCGGCTTGGGGTGTAAATGCAGGAATCGCTTTGGGCTCCAGGTCTCTTTTAAAAGGATAAGCTTTGGCTACCGCTGTAATGGTCTTGAGTTTTTGCCCGGTCTTA
>JANPGT010000758.1:0-6166 GCA_031424135.1 Chitinophagaceae bacterium | reverse complement strand
GCCTCAAAACCAGGTTGGGCACCGGGACCGTAAACAATGGTAGCACCGGTAGCTTTTGCCAGGTCAATATGGCCAGAGACAAAGTCTGCATGAAAATGTGTTTCAAAAACATATTTTATAGCAGCGCCGTTCCTGCGGGCTTTATCAAGATAGGGCTGTATTTCGCGCAGCGGGTCTATTACTACCGCTTCCCCATTACTTTCAATGTAATAAGCACCCTGCGCCAGGCAACCCGTGTAGATTTGTTCAATAAGCATACGCACTGTTTTAAGAGTACAAATTTGACGCACAAATACAAGAAGAACTATGACTTTTGTCACACACCCTGCCGAAATATTTTAATTAACAACCCTTATAGAAAGAGTATCAGGAGAAGAAAAATTCTTTTGCAAGAATGTAGACGCTCATGGCCAGCACAAACCAGCCAAACCATTTTTTAAGGGAACTGCCGTCCATACCGGCCGCAATACGGCTGCCAATAAAAACGCCTGCAATGGCCAGCGCAGTAAAAATGGTCAGCAGGTTCCAGTTGAGCGTAAAATGCCCGATGCTGAAAACAAAACCAAAGATAGAATTGATGGCAATGATCAGCAGTGAACTGCCCACCGCGGTCTTCATGGGCAGTTTAATAAACAACACCAGTGCAGGGATGATCAGGAAACCGCCACCTGCCCCCAGCAAACCGGTTATTAAACCTATCAGCAGGCCGGGAACCAATAAGGAAATGGTATTGTCGTGCTGGGCGGTGGCTGCAATGGTACCCGGTTTTTCTTCATCGTGGTTGCGCATCATGGAAATGGCTGCTACCAGCATCAGCAGGGCAAACAACATCATTAAAAAACTTCCCTTGTGTACCTGCAGGTTGCCGATGCTGAAAAGCTGTTCTGGTATAGCGGGTAAAATAAAATGCCGGGCAATAAATACGGTGAGGATAGACGGGAATCCGAATAAAGACACGGCCCTGAAATCAACCTGTTTGTTGATGTAGGCCTTGGTGCCACCTACCAGGCTGGTGAGCCCCACGATGAACAGCGAATAAGTAGTGGCCAGCACAGGATCTACTTTCATCAGGTATACCAGCACCGGAACAGTAAGTATGGAACCGCCGCCGCCAATCAGTCCCAGCGAAATGCCAATTAAAACAGCAATGATATAGCCGGCTGATTCCATGGTCTGTTATTTACCGCAAAATTGCAGGTTGTGGTTTAAATATACGGTGATATTAATCACAAATGCAGTATTTCAATGGCATTGCGGTGCAGCTTTATTTTGCCCAGCTGTTCCATTTTCTTCAGCAGGCGTGAGATCACTTCGCGCGAAGAATTGAGTTCGTCGGCTATTTGCTGGTGATTGATTTCAATAAGGTTTTTTTGGAGGCTTTGCTGGTGCTGCCGCAGGTAGAATTCCAGTCTTTCGTCCATGGCGCGGAAAGCTACGTGGTCGAGTGTTACCAGCAGTTCTTCAAAACGCGAACGGTAGGTTTCCAGCACAAAATGATACCAGGTTTTATATTGGGTCATCCAACTATCCATATAAGACAGCGGGATGGCAATTACTTCTGTGTCTTTTACGGCTTTTGCCATTACCTCGCTGGTTTGCTGCCGGGTGGCGCATACCATGCTTAGTGCACATGCCTGGCCGGGCTGCAGGTAGTACATAAAAAATTCGTTGCCGTCATCATCCTCCCGGTACACTTTTACCAGCCCGGAAACAATCAGCATGGTAGCGCGGAAAGACTGGCCGCTGCGCAGCAAAGGTTCGCCGGCAGCAAATGATCTTGTTTCACTGTGCGCCAGCAGATCTTCCTGTAAGGCGGGTTCAAAAGAAGGAAATACTTCGTGCAATACCTGTGTATCCATAGTGGGGGGCTTATAAACAAAGGTTCATCAATTAATTGAGAAAAAGCAGGGGATAAAAAATTGCCGCAGGCAATCCTGCCTGTATTATTTTTGAACAAAGAATATCTCCTTGTTAAAAAATGCTTACCAGCAGGAATTACAGGAAGCCGGTTGCGATGAAGCTGGCAGGGGTTGCTATGCCGGGCCGGTATTTGCCGCTGCGGTAATATTGCCGCCCGATTTTTATCATCCCCTGCTGAACGATTCAAAACAGGTGTCTGCCGCAGACCGCTATCTGCTGCGCGATTTTATCCACGAAAAAGCGCTTGCCTATGCAGTGGGCATTGTCTATGAAGAAGAAATAGACCAGCTTAATATACTCTGGGCGGCGGTAAAAGCCATGCACCTGGCAGTTGACCAACTGAAACAAAAGCCGCAATTGTTATTGATAGATGGAAACAGGTTTAAAAAATACAGGGCTGTTCCGCACCAATGCATTGTAAAAGGCGATAGCTTATATGCGTCAATTGCTGCCGCCAGCATACTGGCCAAGACAGGCCGCGATGATTATATGATTGGCCTGCACGAATCTTTTCCGCAGTACCAATGGAATAAAAACAAGGGCTATGGAACCGCCGTACACCGACAGGCCATAGAAACGCATGGGCTCTGTATCCACCACAGGAAGAGTTTTAATATACAGCCGCGGGAAGCGAACAACCTGCAGCTGGAACTGAACGATCCCGACATGTAAATCACAGCTTTTTTTGTTTGCAGGCCTACTTTAACTTCCGCACAAAATAATCCGCCACCGCAGCATACACCGTTACCGCGTTGTTGAAATTCATCCAGTGATGGGTATCATCTACAATCATCAACGTTTCGTAGGGTATTTTCAATTTCTCCAGGCGGCTGATGAGATCGATGCTTTGGTTAACAGCAACATTCCTGTCATCGTCTCCATGAATAATCAGTACCGGCGATTTCCAGGAACTCATATAAGCTACCGGAGAAGATTGCCAGGCCACTTTAATGGCCTTCTCATAGTCGGGGGCTTTTTCATAACTGTTGGCAAATGCTGTGAGCATGGAGGAACGGCCCACCCAATCGTGCACGCCGTGAATATCTACCCCGGCGGAAAAAAGTTTTGAATCTTTTGCCAACGCCATAGCCGTCATATAGCCGCCGTAGGATCCGCCATAGATGCCGATTTTAGCGGCGTCCACAAAGTTTTGTTTTTGCAGCCATTCACCCGCTGCTTTTACGTCAAGGTATTCTGAAGCACCGGCGGTGCCGGCATGCGGCGCCTGGTGAAATTCGTAGCCGTAGCCTATGCCTAACCGATAGTTCACGGAGAGTACTACAAAGCCCAGGCTGGCCAGGTATTGGTTGCTGGCGTAAGCATTGGCATAATAGTCTGAATAGTGCCAGCCCAGCAACATCTGCCGGGGAGGACCGCCATGCACGTACACAATGGCGGGCTTTTTTGACGCGCCACCGGCAGGCATAAATAATTGCCCATGTACGGTAACACCATCGGCAGCTTTAAAAATTACCTGGGTGGGTGTTACCAGTTTATTTTGTGGAAAGCCGGCTGGTACCAAGCCGGTACCAAGCACGGTAAAACTATTTTGTCCGCTTTTCATAACAGCAGGCAGGGGCGGTTGCTGTGCAGTAGCGCTTATAAAAGCGGTGGTATTGCCATCGCCCGTGCTTACCGGCATCCATTGCAGGCCGCTGCCGGGGGTAAGTACCTGCATATCTGCTTTGTCAACACTTACTTTGGCGGCATGACGCCTGTCAATATCCAGTTTATCGTTACCGGTATTGGCGCTAAAAAGCAATGCGGTTTTATCGGCATTCAGGCTGATATGTTCGCACATAAAATTACCCGGTGTTAACAGCAGGGCTTTGCCACCATCGGCATTGATGGAGTATAAATGCGGCCATCCATCCTGGTAAGATAAAAAGATAATACGGTTATTGGCTGCCCAGTGCAGATTGGTTGCGCCATGCGTAGTAGGTATAGAACCGGCTAGTGTAGTGGGGGCCTTCCATAAAAGACCGGCTTTATTACTGGCAATATCTGCCACATAAATACTCCACGGATTGTGTTTCCTCGTCAATATTGAATCTGGTGCGCCGCCGGTAACCGGCCTCCTGGCAAAAACAATTTTACTGCCATCGGGACTCCATTTTGGTGATGCATCCCTGCTGAAGGCGGGCGCTATCCAGGTAAGCGCAGATGAGCCATTGCTGTACACGCCAATAATGGAGTGGCCGGTCCTGTTAGATACAAATGCCAGTTGTTTGCCGTCGGCCGACCATTGCAAATCGTCAACAGTGCCGCGGGTGGTAAAAAGATTTTTGGCAGCAGCACTGCTGTCAAGCTGTACCGTCCATACCTGTCCGTTTTTAATAAATGCCACTGTATTATTGCCGGAGACCACCGGTTCATCGCCTTCTGATAAATATTTCACTTCTCCCCCGGCAAATGGAACACTTGCTACCTGCACTTTAAACGGATTGGTATCTGCCAGCGGATTAATGGGCAAGCCTATATCCCAGTTGGCACCATGGTCGCCGCCGCGCACAAATACCACCCACTTGCCATCGTCCGAAATATGCAGGCTGGTAATTTCCTGCCCATCGTCTTTGGTAAAATGGGTCAGTAGCCTGGGGGTAAATTCAGGTCCCTCTGCCACATAAATATTTCTTTTGCCCTGTTCGTCCATGGCCCAGGCAATTTTTACGCCTTTAGCAGCAGCACACAGTTCGGTAGTAAAGGGATAGTTTTTGAATAAGGAAAATGAATTGTCCTGTGCCAGTACCTGCAAAGGAAAAAACAAAAGCAGCAGCCATTTTTTCATATTATTTGGTTGAAGATGGAATAATAAATAGCATAGGGGTGGCCGGGTTATGCGGTCGGCATCAAAATAAAATTACAGGCTATTGGCTGTAAATACCCTTATAAAATTACCACCGAGTATTTTTTTAATATCTTTTTTTGAGTAGCCTCTTTCCAGCAGCGCTTTTGTAATAAGAGGCATATCGCTTACATCGTTCAGTTCACGCGGGGCAGAGTCAATGCCATCGAAATCGGAACCCAGTCCTACATGGTCTACCCCTATTAACTGCACAATATGATCAATGTGGTCAATCAGGAGGGAAAGCGGCGGGCGCAGTTGATTGGCTTCTGCAGCGTATTTTTTAGACAGCCAGCCTTCAATTTCATAATACACCCATTTCAGCTGCTGCAGCGAATCGCGTTCTTTTGCGTGTGCATTCAGGAACAGGTCTTTGCGGCGCATATAGGAACTGTCAAGAAAGCCGGAATAAAAATTAATGTCGATAACACCCCCGTTTTTGCCCACCGCCTTTATCTGATCATCTTTCATATTGCGTGGTACCGGGCAAAGACTCCAGGCGCAGCTGTGTGAAGCTATTACCGGCTTGGTGGTAGTGTTAATGACATCCCAGAAAGTTTGCTCACCTACATGAGAAATATCGACCATCATGCCCAGTGCATTCATATGCTGCACAATTTCTTTTCCAAAAGCGGTAAGACCTTTGGTACCGAAAGGAAGATTGTTTTTGCTTTCATCGGCGGCAGAGCTGGCCCAGGAAGTGGAATTGTTCCAGGTAAGCGTCATATACCTGGCGCCTTTTTTAAACAGGCTGTCCAGGTAGTCCATCCTGTCTTCTATCATGTGACCGCCTTCAACCCCCATCATGCATGCCAATTTTTTTTGCTTTACCGCTTCCTGCAGCTGTGCAGGGTTGGTCACCAGCATCATTTTGCCGGGGTTGCGCTGTACAATGGCGCGTAGTGAATCCATTTCTGCATTGGCATATTTAAACGCCGTGTCTTTGCCAAAACGCTCGTTGCAAAAAATAGAAAATACCTGTACATCAATGCCAGCTTTTTTAAACCGGGCAATATCTGAATGGGTTTTACCGGTCAAGTCTGTTTCAATGCTCATGCCCTGCATGGTTACAGAAGAAATTACATCATTGTGGGTGTCTGTTACCACGGCTTTGCGATGTATTTTTTTATAAGACTGGGCACTTACTGCTGCGGGTAGTAGAAGTATGATCATTAATGTAAGGCTGCGGTGCATGCGGATGAATTTTGTTAATATCATTTCTTAATGTAGAACTTTTTCCACAATCAGCAGCGAAGCAGCGCTGTTTTATTGTCAAAACAAAGTACCAGGAGCACTTATACCATTACGGGGATAAATAAACCAATGGCTTTCGGTAATTATTATTCAAAATAAGATACCTTTTGCGCTCAACTATTAAACCGGGTGCTGCCTGTATGAAAA
>JANPGT010000757.1:0-8700 GCA_031424135.1 Chitinophagaceae bacterium | reverse complement strand
GGCCGACAAATCAATAATTGCCAGCCTGCGGTGACCCAGGCCTGCGGTGGCTGCATCATTGATCCATTGCGCATCTCCGTCGGGACCACGGTGCGCAATGGCATCTGTCATTTTTATAAGCCGGTCACGGGTAACCTGTTGTCCCTTTACCGGTATGATACCTGCAATGCCACACATGCTGTAAATATCTGGAATCTGCAGCACAAATAAAAAAGCCCCGGTTTCAACGGGGCCGGTATGTTAAGACGTTGCAAAGCTATTTTTTCTTCACAGGCTTCTTCATGGGTTTTTCATAGACAGCAATTGGCAGCGACACCAGGGAATTATCCCAGGCAGCCACCATTGCAAAGCCTGTGGCCGCCTTTTCAAAAAACATGGTAAATGCTTCCAGTGGCTCTGCTAGCTTTTGTACCGGCAGGTCTATCCGCACCACATCCTTTCCGCTATCGTATTTAAAAGCACCCCAGATATCGGTTTCTTTATTCACCATAATGGTCCACTTCTCTTCTGTAGGCATTGCATACAGTGTATAACGGCCCCTGGGAATTACTTTGCCGTTTATCAATACATCTTTATAAAACTCAATTTCCGTAGCTTCATTGGCGCCCAGTCTCCAGACTTTATTGTACTCCAGCAGTTCTCCAAACACATTCCTGCCGTTTCGCAAAGGCCTGCTGTATACAAGACGTGCTACCAGCGGCTCTGTGGCCTTATCCTGTATTCTGAGAATAGTGTAATTAACGGGGTAATAGCTCATATCCATGGCCGATTTATCCAGCAGGGGAAACCGGGACTGGGCCCTAGCAGCAATCAAAAAGCCGGTCACCAATAATACCGAAGCAAGTAATTTCTTCATCATATGTTTTTATAAGTTGCAAATATAGCCCTTGTCAGAAATTCTGAAAAACGGGCATTTGTTCAATAACAAAATTCTTTAAATCCGGGAAAAAACTGCTGTAACAATCCTGCAAATACCCATAATGCGTTTCAAACAGGCTAAAGGCAATAGCCGATTCTGATAAATAGGCTGCCCTCCTTGCAACACCCGCCAGGCTGCGCTCTATGGCCCAGTTGTGCTGGTAATTATTCAGCCAGTTCTGTTGCTGCATGTAGGGAAACAGCTGTTGAAATTTTTCAGGTAACCCAGGCAGGTAGGGTGCTGCCATTTCATAGGTGTTTTTTGAAAACTGCAGCAGGCTGTCTTTAGTAAATTCATTAGGGTCAACAGCCAGGAAATGATCAAACACCACGTCTGTAAAAGCCCCTGCATACAGGCGGTACTGGGGCCGGAAAACCTCTTTTGCCTCGCGTGTTGCAGGATGCGTATCAGTAAAATTATCAATTTCCCTGTGCAGCGCAATGCCCTTCTGTACACCGGGTGCATATTCAAACTTCTTTTTCCCCTTTACAAAATCACTGATAAGATTGCCCACTAATATATCTGGCTGGTTAAAAGAAAGGTATGCGTGTGCCAGGTAGTTCATGTAAAATTGATTCAATTAAAAATACAGTAATAAAAATACAGAGAAGCTGCCTATAAAAAACATTGCAGCAACCGTCGCTTTAATTTAACGCTTACTTAACCAGATTTAGTTTTTTTTTAAGAAATTAAATGCACTGCCCGTTTTTGCTCCATTTTCATGCGTTTTTTCAACGCAAACCGCTTTACCGTTCATCATCCGCTTTGTCAATGTTTCCTGGTGTTTACCGCCGGTCAAGTATCGGTTTCGCCACACTGTAACATAAATACATTTGTGCCGTCATATTACATGTAAGTTCTTTAAAAAGATAACGGCAACGGCAGGCAGCGCACGTAAAAACAGGTATTATACAGTTTATACGCTCTAAATACCATTTCACTACAGCAGCGCTGGTTTGCTCTTTTAACGCCTTGTAGCTTTGCAGAGACAATCAAAAACCATGTATCATTAAACCTTATAATTTTTATTTATGAAAAAGATCATCATTTCTCTCACACTTTCAGCAGCCCTTCTCAGCTCTACTTTTATGTATGCAGCAGATATTGAACCCAACGGAAAAGTAATCAAGGCTTTTTCAGATGTATTTAAAAAAGTCAAAGACGTGGAATGGACAACCCTGGCTAAAGACGGTGTTTACCAGGCTAAATTTAATTTCAACAATGAAAGCCTGCAGGCGTTCTTTACAGAAGAAGGCGAGTACATCGGAACTACCCGTCAAATCCTGGCCTCACAGCTGCCCATTATGGTAGCATCAGAACTGGAGAAACAATACGCCAGTGCACGCATCATCACCATTTTTGAATACAGCAAAAAAGATGGTCTGGATTACTACATTACGCTTACCAACCGCAAGAGCGCTATGATCGTAAAAGCTACCGGCAACGGAGACTTATCAGTTTATAGAAAAAATGTCAAATAACTGTAACATGCAGCAAAAGGCTGCGTCTGATAATACAGTACAAATTAAACAACCAATCAAAAATAATACAATGAAAAAGTTAATGGCAGCCGTGGTGTTAGGTTCAGTTTTACTGATGAATACTGCTTTTGCAAACAAGAATGACAATGTAAACTACCAGGTAGAAAATTCATTCAAAAAAGAATTTACACAGGCCAAAGAAGTAAGCTGGCAGAAAACAGACAATTACTACAAAGCAGCATTTAAAATGAACAATGAGGTAATGACCGCCTTCTTTACCAATGAGGGTGAGTTCATGGGTGTAGTAAGAAATATTTTATCCACCCAATTACCCATTAACCTGCAAACTTCTCTCAGAAAAGAATACGAAGATTACTGGATAACAGACCTGTTTGAATTTGCAAGGCCCGACAGCAATGGTTACTTTATCACCATTCAGAACGCCGACCAGTCAGTTACCTTACAATCAGGCAACGGTTCTTCATGGAGTGTATACAGTAAGACAAAAAAATAGTCAGCAGTAGTTTTTCTCATGTTTTGTTGGAAAGTGGAATAGCCCCGTTTTTTACGGGGTTTTTCTTTTCCCCAAATACCCGGTTGATTTGATGGGCCAATATGATTATTCAGGTCATGGAGAAACCGTTCCCCCATGCTGAAAACTGACGGCTTCTATAAAAAATCTAAATTGCGGCTATAAAATTGTACTATGAAATTAGTCTCTTACCTGAAAGACGGGCACGAGCAGCTGGCCGCACTTATTGATGGCTACCTGTATGATATGGAACTGCTGCATCCCGACCTTCCCAATACCATGAGTGTATTTTTAAACTACTGGGAAGACTCGCTGCCCATGGCCCTGGGCGGAGAAATGATGGTGAAGGAGGGCAATATATCCAATAGAAAAGCGGTGGCATATGAAAACGTACAATTGCTGGCGCCGGTACCTTTTCCTGCTTCCTGCAGGGATGGTTATGCCTTTAGACAACATGTAGCCGCTGCAAGAAAGAACAGAAGCGTGGAGATGATTACAGAATTTGATCAATACCCGGTATTCTATTTTACCAACCACCACAGTATACAGGGGCCAGGCAATATACAATGCATGCCCGATCATTTTGAAAAACTGGATTTTGAACTGGAAGCGGCCATTGTTATCTGCAAACAGGGCCGCAATATACGCGCAGCGGAGGCCGATCAGTACATCGGCGGATTAATGATCATGAATGACCTCAGTGCAAGAAAGCTGCAGGGTGAAGAAATGCTGCTGAACCTGGGACCCGCAAAAGGAAAAGATTTTGCCACCGCTACAGGCCCCTGGCTGGTAACATTGGATGAACTGCAATTGTATGAAACCAGTGCCAAAGAAAACCATACCGGCAGGGCCTGGAACCTGCGCATGCAATGTTTTGTAAACGGGGCGCCCGTAAGCGATGGCAACCTGGCAGATATGGACTGGACCTTTGCCGAGCTGGTGGAGAGAGCTTCCTATGGCGCAGATCTTTTCCCAGGCGATATTATTGGCAGCGGCACCGTAGGTACCGGCTGCTTCCTGGAACTGAATGGTACCGGAAGACGCAACAATCCCAATTATACAGAGCAATGGCTGCAGCAGGGCGATACAGTAGTGATGGAAATAGACGGATTGGGGAAACTGGAAAATACCATTGTAGCAGAAGAAGATGATTTTTCTTTATTGGGAGAGAAAAAAATTGCCCAGGGCTGAGAGAAAAAAGAGAAAAAGAGCTATTGCTATGCCTGGTTTGCGAAATTGTGCCCCGTATCGTCAACAATTTAAAAAAAATGGGATTAAGCAAAAGTGACGAGCATCTCTTACCCCTTTTCTCCTTTTTCTCTTAGCCCCTGTGCAAAAAAATACTGCCATGACGCTCGACTTCAAAGACCTGTCGCCCGCTGATGCCCAACACTACCTGTTGCGCGCCGTTGCACCCAGACCCATTTGCCTGGCCAGCACCGTTGACATTGCCGGAAATATCAACCTTAGCCCTTTCAGCTTCTTTAACGTATTCTCTACGGTACCGCCCATTGTGATTTTTTCTACCGCCAGGAGAATAAGAGATAATACCACCAAACATACCCTGCAAAACGTATTGGAAGTGCCGGAAGTGGTGATTAATATTGTTGATACGGCAATGGTACAGCAGGTAAGTTTATCCAGCTGCGATTTTCCAAAAGGTGTAAACGAATTTAACAAGGCGGGCTTTACAGCCTTACCTGCCTCACTGGTGCGCCCACCCATAGTAAAAGAAAGCAAGCTGTCAATGGAATGCCGGGTACTGGAAGTAAAAGCCCTGGGACAGGCAGCAGGCGCCGGCAACCTGGTGATCTGCGAGGTATTGCGTATGCATATCAATGAAATTGTACTGGATGAAAACAAAAAGATTGATCAGCGCAAGCTACAGCATGCAGCAAGGCTGGGAGGCGATTGGTACTGCAGGGTAGACCCAGGCAACCTGTTTATGGTGGAAAAGCCAAATGCAAACATCGGCATCGGTGTAGATGCCCTGCCGCAACATATCCGCAACAGCGCTATTCTTACCGGTAATAACCTGGGCCTGCTGGGCAATTCGCCGGAACTACCCGTAGTAGACCCGGTATTTGCAGACGACAGGCTAAAGAATATTTTCCAGTATTATGCTATCAACCCTGAAGAAATGGAAAAGGAGCTGCATCATTATGCAAAAGAGCTGCTGGATGCCGGAAAAACAAAAGAAGCCTGGCAGGTGTTACTTACATTGAATTAACAAGCTTATAATAATGCTTCCATAAAAAGAGGGCCCTGTTTGCAGACAGGGCCCTCTTTTTATGGAAACCCTGTTATCAGAACCTTGTACCAAATACCTTCTTCAATATCTCGGTTGTACGTGCCAGCGGATTGGCTCTTATATTAGCCTCCTCTTTTTCCACCTGGTCAAACAGCGCTGCAGTTGCTTTGCCCGCCACAAAGCTGGTAAGATCAGGATTAACTTTATTAAACGTAGTAGGCAGGTTATTATAAATAGTTACTATTTCTGTGTAGTAGCGGGTAGCGTCCAGCTTGTCGAGCGAGCGCTGGATAGAAGGCGTAAACGCTGCTATAATATTGCTGGTTGTTTTATCCCGGAAATAATTGGTAGCTGCATTATTCTGGCCTTTTACAATATTCAGTGCGTCGGTAAGGGTCATTTGCCTGATGGCATCCACAAAAACTGGCTTTGCATACCCTACGGCATCTTCTGCTGCCCTGTTTATCTGCAGAATGGCTTTGTCTACCTGCTTGCCCATGCCCAGTTTACGAAGGGTGCTTTCAATTTTTTGCGCATCGGCCGGTAAAAACACCTTGTATACATCGCTACTAAAAAAAGCATTCTCCTTATTAAGATTTACTACTGCGGTAGCCGTTCCCTGGACCAGCGCTTCCCGGATACCCTGGCTGGCGTCTGTTTCTGTTACTGTGCCTGTGCTGGTCATGCCCGGAATATTGGAAAGTGTCTCGCAGGAACTGCACACAAAAGCAATAATAAGTACGGATAGGATTTTTTTCATTGTGCTGTGTTAAAATAGTCAAATAATAGTTTGTAAAAACCAGACGCAGTTGCTACCAATGGCGTTGCACCCCGCTTTCATAAAACCTGCATTTCAAGGGAGATGCCTGCCTCAAGGCCGCAATTCAATGCCTTGCTAGCTAAAATGAAGCCGGATTCGTTGAAATACCATTAAAACATGGGGGCCAGCTCAGCCCATACAGCAATTGAGACTTCCGGTGCAAATAAGAAAAGCCAACTATTTACTACCTTTAACGGACATTAGGTTTGAGTTCAATCCGTCCCTGGCTGCTGAATTTAGCTAAGATAGGTTGCTATTGCTGGCACAGCGGCATCTATACCATCTACCTTCCTGTAAATTTCTACGCCGCTGCACCATTTAAAATAGTCAATCATGTTTACAAAAACCGACAAAAATGCCATCGTATCTCCCGGGTTTTACATGATCCTGGTTTTTCAACTTTTATTTTTTGTAACAAGCGCGCAAACAGACAGCCTTGCTGCAGGCAATCGGGATGCCGCTACCTCCAGCAATGAAAGGCAGTTGTTGCGGCCGGCAAACCTTTTTACTGCCGGCCTGCCGAAAGCCAAACTTTCCGTAAGTACTAAAAAAACATTTTTACCTTACACGTACAGGTACAATACAGACAGCAAAAGCAGTAAAACAATCATCAACATAATCGGGGTAAGTGCATTGACCTTATTTGGAGAGAAAACCAACCATCCTTACCGGCCAGCCGGCAACAACTGGTAAATGCTGAGGGATAGCAAAACATTCAATGCTCAGTTAAAAATAAATCCTGGGTATACCAAATCCATCGCTGCATTTTTATAGGGGTAAGTTTCCAGCAAATGGCGCACCAGTAAAGCAGCATTATCGCTGTATTCAATTTGTTTCTGGCCATCCGTGGCCAGCCATTCCCGGAAAACCTGTGCAAATGTATTATCAATCCTGTGAATCACTTTTACACCCAGTTGCTCAAGTGCAGCAGCATTGCACAATTGCTCATACTGCCCGCGTATGGGAATGGCCATAATTTTTTTCTCCAGGTGCAGCGCTTCAGCAGGCGTCTCAAAGCCTGCGCCGGTAACAATGGCAGCGCTATTTATCATGCTTTCTGTAAAGCGGCGGTTATTCACTGGCAGAAACGTGATATTGCCATCGGTTTGCGGGTGCTTCACCTCTTTGGAAAACACCTGGAACTGAAATTCTTTTAACTGGCTGAAGTAATGCCGCACCGTTTCATCACTGAATGCAGAGAGATACACCGTAATATGGTTTTTATTGACGGGTTTTGCACTCAACACTTCCTTTTTTATCACCGGTGTAAAAATAAAATTATCATACCGTTTAAAATGAAGTCCCAGGTAAGCACTTGCCCGCCCATAGTGCTGCAGTATAAACTCGCCTACAGCATCCCTTTTTTCAGGCCTGGGGGTTAATGCCGATTGAAAAGAAGCCTGGTGGCCGAAATTGACGGAAGGAATTTTCTTATATGCGCATGCCAGCGCCGTGATACATTCAAAATCATTGATTACAATATCATACTTTTCTACCGGCAGCTCTTTTACTTCATTCCAAACCCTCACCGGATTAAAAGATTTAATTGTTTTTGCGTAGTGCAAGCCGCCCCCATTATTATAAAAAAGGCTCAGTCCTTTACTGCGGTAACTCACCGGCATATCTGCTTTTAACTGGCTGTTGGCACCACTTAAAAACACATCCACTTTTCCATAGGTACGCAACGAAGGCAGCAACTCCATCGCCCTGCTGATATGTCCGTTGCCCGTTGCCTGTACTGCATATAAAATTTTCATGGTAATTTTTTTAAGGTTGCATCTGTTAAACTGCCAATGAGTTGATATAAAAATGAATTTCTTCAGAGAATACATTAACTACCGGTTTATGATTCGCTGATTTTTCATACTCCGTCTGCGAGCTGTCGTGGGTATACATATGCCAGTCATTATTGTGGTATTCCAGCGCGGTAAGATGTTCAATCCAGTCGCCGCTGTTGAGGTAAACCACAGACCCTTTTTCTGTAGCGACAGTCTTTTTGCAGGGCTGGTGGATATGGCCGCAGATAACAAAGTCATATTTTTTCTCAATCGCCAGTTCGGCGGCAATAGCTTCCAGGTCGTTTACTTTTGCCACGGCTTTGTTCACCCCCGCCATAATATTTTTAGACAATGAGATGCGATCGTATCCAAATAAACGCAAACCGCTATTGATAAACCGGTTCAGTAAAATCAATAATCCATAACCGGTACTGCCCAGCCTGGCCAGTATTTTAGCGCCGCCTTTGGTGGTATTGTCAAACACATCACCATGAAATATCCAGGTCATTTTATTATTGATTTCTATCACCAGTTTGTCCGTCAGCTGAAAGTTGCCCAGGTCGATGCCTGAATAACGGCGAAGGGTTTCATCGTGGTTGCCCGTGATATAAATTACGCGGGTACCATTGCTCATCATCTGGATAATTTCTTTAATGACTTCAAAATGCGTGGCAGGAAAATAATGCTTGCTGAATTGCCAGATATCAATAATGTCTCCATTCAGTATCAGCATTTGCGGAGTGATGCTGCGCAGGTAGCTGGTGATCTCTTTGGCACGGCTACCATAGGTGCCCAGGTGCAGGTCCGATAAAACTACTACGTCAACCGATCGTTTTTCCATCTGGAAATTCGTTTTACAAATCTGCAAAAAGCATATTACCCCTGTATTGTCAAAGTATTACCTAATTGTAAAGAAATA